>DVNP01000051.1 GCA_018714285.1 Candidatus Caccomorpha excrementavium
CGAAACAGAGTACCTCTGACATTGATGAAGAACTGCAGCACATGACGGATCCGAACACTTCCTTTACCATCGCATGGTTCTCGGATATTCAGGGTTACTCGGAATCCCGGCCGGATATCTCCCTGACCATGGCGGACTGGATTGTGGATCATGCAGAGGAACTCAATATAAAATACACCATTGTAACCGGAGATCTGGTGAACAACTATGATGAAGAACCAGAATGGAATAATGCCGATCAGGCATTAAGCCGTGTCATGGAATCGCTTCCTCTGTTTGTTGTCGCCGGAAATCATGATATCAATCACAGCGACCAAAGATACACGGCTTATCTGTCCCGCTTCGGACAGGCCCGCTTTCAGGATCTTCCGTCCGTGGGCGGTTTCTATGAAGGAGGACAGGGGCGTTATGATTTCTTATATGTCAACGGTAAGTCCATTCTTCTTTTATCCGTAGGATACGGAATGGATGAAGACGGAATTGCCTGGATGAATGAGATTCTCGGACAATATCCGGATTATACCGCAATTCTCTGCCTGCACAGCTACCTTGATCCAAGCGGGGAATATTCTACGGACGGAGAGACCCTGTTTCCTGAAGTAGTAGAGCAGAATCCGAATGTCCGTCTTGTATTGTGCGGACACAGGCACGGAGTCAATCACAGGCATTCCGTAATTGACGACGACAAAGACGGCATGCCTGACCGGACGGTCTATGAGCTGGTCGCCGATTATCAGGAGGAAGAAGATTACGGAAGCGGCTACCTGTGCCTGCTTACATTTAATACGCAGGAGGATACGATGACCGTTACCTCCTATTCTCCTTATCTCGATGATTACAATTATTTTCAGGATGATCTGGGAATCGAGAATTTCACGGTGACTCTGCCGCTGAACTAAATTATAATGACGCGCATACCGCGTCGGATTGGAGGCCATATTTATGATTACATTTGACGAATTATATCACCATTACCTGAAAAAATCGGTAACCGATTCAGATTCCGGCCTGTCCGAAGCAGAATATGATACCTCTCAGCTGGATTGCCTGCTGAATCCAAAGAATTACGCTCCCGTAATTTTGAATGGGGAGTGTACCTGCGGAGAGGACGGACAGAATGCATGCGCCGCCCGCTGTATTTTTAATGCCATTGTCCGGACCCCGGAGGGAAAGCTGACCATCGACAAGGATCGCTGCAGCGGCTGCGCAGCCTGCATTGACGCCTGCACCTCCGGAAAGCTGACCGCAAGCCGGGATATTCTGCCCGCTCTTGACGCGATCCGTTCCGCCAAAGGGCCGGTATATGCCATGATTGCGCCGGCATTTACCGGACAGTGGAACGCTGGCGTAACGCCCGGCATGCTGCGTTCCGCCTTCAAGGCCATGGGCTTTTCCGGCATGGTAGAGGTAGCTCTCTTCGCGGATATTCTCACCCTGAAGGAAGCATTCGAATTCGATAAGAACGTGAATACGGATACGGACTTCCAGCTGACAAGCTGCTGCTGTCCGGTCTGGATCTCCATGATCCGCAAGGTCTATCATGAGCTGATGCCCCATGTCCCCGGCTCGGTCTCTCCCATGATCGCCTGCGGCAGAACCATTAAATATCTTCATCCAGATGCCGTAACTGTCTTTATCGGGCCCTGCCTTGCGAAGAAGGCTGAGGCAAGGGAGCCTGATATTGCGGATGCTGTGGATTATGTCCTCACCTTCCAGGAGGTTCGGGATATCTTTGAGGCAATGAATATTCATCCGGAGGAAATGGAAGAGAGCGAACGCGATCATTCCTCCCGCGCCGGACGGATCTACGCAAGAAGCGGCGGCGTCAGCGAAGCGGTGAAGAAAACCGTAGAACAGCTCAGTCCCTACCGCAGCATTGCGGTAAAGACCCGGCACGCGGACGGCGTACCCGCCTGCAGACAGATGATAGAAGAGATCCGGGCAGGGAAAGGAATGGCGAACTTCTTTGAAGGAATGGGCTGCGTGGGAGGCTGTGTCGGAGGTCCCAAAGCGTTAATCTCGAAGGAAACTGCCAGAGACAATGTTAACGCGTACGGAAACGAGGCCCTCTATCAGACGCCTCTTGAGAATCCTTATGTAGCAGAGCTTCTGAAGAAGCTCCGATTTGAGACAGTGGAAGAATTCCTTGACAAGAGCGATATCTTTACCCGGCAGTTCTGAGAATTCGCGGCTCTGTTTTTCGCAAAAAAGGGCTGCCGTACTGATTTAGTGCGGCAGCTCCATCTCTTCCACCACATCCGCCAGCCTCGCAAACTGCTCCAGCGTCAGCGTCTCTCCCCTCACGGTTTCCTCCAGTCCAATCCGTCTGACCGCTTCTGAAATCATCTCCTTCGGCAGGCGAATCTCCGGAGAATTACTTAATCCGTTCACCAGCGTCTTCCTTCTCTGATTAAAGGACGCTCTGATCAGCCGGAACAAAAGCTTCTCATTCCGGACAGACACAGGTCTTTCCCTGTGAGGCGTCAGCCGGATAACGGCGGATCCGACATTCGGCCGGGGCATGAAGCAGTTCGCCGGAACATTCGCCGCGATATAGGCCTGCGCATAATACTGCACTGCCAGCGACAGCGCGCCGTAATCCTTCGAACCCGGCACGGCCTGCATTCTTTCCGCCACCTCCTTCTGCACCATAACCGTAATATTCGAAGCCGGCACATGAGCCTCGAACAATCCCATAATAATCGGAGTTGTGATATAATAAGGCAGATTCGCGGCTATCTTAACCGGCCTGCCTCCGTTCTTCTCCTCTGCCAGCCGCTTCAGATCCACCTTCAGCACGTCCTCATTGATTACCGTTACATTTTTATAATCCGACAGCGTATCCTCAAGAATCGGAATCAGGTTCTTATCAATCTCAATCGCAATAACCTCCCGCGCGCTCTCACACAGATACTGCGTCAGCGTCCCGATCCCCGGCCCGATTTCAATGACCAGATCCTCCTTTGTAATCTCCGCTGCCCGGACTATCTTATCAAGCACATGCGTATCAATTAAGAAATTCTGTCCGTATTTCTTCTGAAATACAAAGCGGTATCGATTCAGAATCTCGATTGTATTCTGGGGTATTCCAAGCCGCTTATCCCCCTGCTGCTTCTCTTCCATCGCTTCCTCATTTCTGCGCTGCTTCTTTCACGCTTCCGTTCTGTTATGAGTGACTACGAATGCCGTACATCCGGTACGCATTCTCTCTGGTAATCCGGATGACCGTATCCGCATCCGTCCCCTTAATCCTGGCCAGCTCCTCTACCACATACGGCAGATACAGGGAGCTGTTGCGCCTGCCCCGAAACGGAACCGGAGCCAGATATGGACAGTCCGTCTCAAGCAGGATGCTCTCAAGCGGCGTATCCGCCGCCACCTCCTTGGGTTTGCGGGAATTCTTAAAGGTCAGCGTACCGCCGATTCCGATATAGAAGCCAAGCTTCCGGTATTCCCTTGCCAGCTCCGCGCTGTAAGAAAAGCAGTGAACCACGCCGTACAGACGCCTGCCCCCCGCGACAGCCGCCGCATGGGCCCTACGAATCATCTCGAACGTATCGGAGGCCGCATCCCTGCTGTGAATGACAACCGGCATACCCTTATCTGCCGCAAGCTCCATCTGCCGCGTAAACCAGTATTTCTGCGTATCTCTCGCCGAGCTGTCCCAGTAATAATCCAGCCCAATCTCACCAATCGCGACAGCCTTCGGATGATCCGCCGCTTTTATTATCTTCTCAAAGTTCTCTTCCGTCAGCTCCTTTGTCTCGCTCGGGTGCACCCCGACCGCCGCGTACAGGAACGGATACCGCTGCGCAAGGGCAAGAGAACGTTCCGTACTTGCAAGGCTCGCTCCGATATTGACCGCTCCGATAATCCCGTTCGCGGCAAAGCTTCCAAGCAGCTCCTCCCGGTC
>DVNP01000052.1 GCA_018714285.1 Candidatus Caccomorpha excrementavium
CTTCGCATTCAATCTCCAGACTCTTAAGCTTATCAAGAACCTTCCCGTCCTCTGTATGAAAGACCAGCTCAACATATGCGCAATCCGCTCCTTTTCTGACGAGATCCTTTGATACCTTGCCTCCCAGGCACGCATTGATTGATCCGATAATAATCGACTTGCCCGCGCCGGTTTCTCCGGTTAATATATTCAAATTGTCCCCGAAATATACTTCCTCTTCTTCAATAATCGCAAAATTTTTAACATGAAGGCTGACTAACATCCGTTCTCCTTCCCCCGTATTCTGCCAGGCTGCCCTCTATTTATTCCTCATCCTCATCCGGAGCATTCCAGTTGTGATATACTTCCTGCACATCGTCGTCGTCTTCCAAAAGATCAAGCGTTCTGTTAATATTCTTCACATCCTGCTCATCCGTCAGATCAACCCAGGTCTGCGGAAGCATCGTTACCTCGGCCTGCGCCAGAGGAATTCCGGCAGCCTCAAGCGCGTCGCGCACCGCTCCGAGCGAATCCGGATCCGTTAAGATCTCATAGGAATCCTCCTCCTCCGAGAAATCCTCCGCGCCCGCATCCAGTACGGTCATCATAAGTTCATCCGAATCGCCCTCATACTCTTCTTTATCGATAATAATCTGGCCCTTTTTGTCAAACATAAAGGAAACGCAGCCGGGTGTGCCGACATTGCCGTTGCCCTTTGAGAACGCGTTCCGGATATTGGCTGCGGTCCGGTTCTTATTATCCGTCAGAGCCTCTACAATAATAGCCGTTCCGTTCGGACCGTACCCCTCATAGGTTACAAATTCATAATTCACCGAATTCGCATCGCCCGCCGCCTTCTTAATGCTTCTGTCAATCGTATCATTCGGCATGTTGTTGGCCTTTGCCTTTGAGATCACATCCTTTAAGCGGCTGTTATTATTCGGATCCGGACCTCCCTCCTTAACGGCAACCGCAATTTCACGGCCAAGCTTAGTAAATATTTTTCCTTTCGCTGCATCATTCTTTTCTTTTTTATGCTTAATATTTGCAAATTTAGAATGTCCTGACATGTTTTTTCTCCTTTAGCATGATTGTTCCCGTAATTATATCACGTTTCATTTTTTCTGTAAAGCGTTATCCCCTTAACAGCTTTTGCAGATCCTCCATTACCTTCTCTGCTTCCTTGTCTGTTCTGACCGCGCACATAATAGTATCATCCCCCGCAATACACCCGACTACCCCCTGCAGATGCATGGCGTCGATTGCCGCCGCCACCGCCATCGCCATTCCGGATACCGTCTTGACTACAACCAGATTCTGCGCAAGATCCATGGATATAAAGCCTTCCTTCAGCACCCTGACATACTTCTCCCCCAGATCGGCGTCCTTCTTCAGAGCGACATATTTCTGTCTGCCGTTCTCCGCCTGCACCTTCGTCAGCTTCAGCTCTCTGATATCTCTTGATATGGTAGCCTGCGTTACCTGATATCCGGCCTGATTCAGGAGTTCGGCCAGCTCTTCCTGTGTCTCAACGTTATGCCTGGTGATCAGTTCGATAATCTTATTCTGCCGTCCAACTTTCATATCTCCGTTTCTCCTTTACAGTTTGGTCCTTAATATATCAAAAAAGCTTCTATCCTTCACTCTGACCAGCCTTGCCGCCGTCTTCGCGCGTCTGACAGAGAGCCTGTCTCCGGCATGAAGTCTTATCCCTTCCTTTCCGTCAAGGGTTGCGAAGGCTTCCTCCTCCTGCGTTTTCTTGCTCTCCTTAACAAGAATCAGAACTTCATCATCCGCAGAAATTACAATCCCCTTCGCGCTCATGGAATGCGGACAGATCGGAGTAATCAGAACCAGGTTTGCGGACGGCATAACAATCGGGCCTCCGGCTGAAAGATTGTAACCGGTCGATCCCGTAGGCGTTGCCGCAACGACGCCGTCTCCGCGGTACTCGCACAGCAGCTCGTTGTTCACATAGACCTCAGCGCAGATCAGTCTGGAAAATCCGCTTCTTGTCACTACAACATCGTTCAGCGCTTCCCCCTCATAGATCTTCTTCCCGTCGGAATATATTTTGGCCTCAAGCATCATCCTCTCCTCGATCCGGATATCGTCCGCAAGGAGCCGATCAATGGCCGGAAATGCGTCCTGCCGCTCGGTTCCGGCCAGAAAGCCCAGCGTTCCCAGATTAATTCCGAAAATCGGAATTTCCTTCTTCGCAAGGCCCGCAGCGGCCCGCAGGATTGTGCCGTCTCCTCCCAGAACAATGGCGCACTGCGTTCCCTCCGGAATCTGCGCCGTTTCGGTGAAGCTGCCGTCCTCCCGGCACGCGTCTGCCATTACGGTGCAGCATCCGTTCCGAGCCTCAATCCGCCGTACAATCTCGTTCGCAAAGGCAAGCCCCTTATCCTTCTCCCGGTTCGCTATAATACAAAATCTGTCCATCCTGACTGTGCCTTTCTCATCTTATTATGTGTCTTTCATCGACAGGCCGGCCTGCGCCGCTATGACTGTTTCCGGAATCTGCTCCCTTAACCGGTCCCATGCTCCTTCCCCGGGCAGTTCCTTTTTCATATGCAGAAGATATTCTATGTTTCCCTCCGGACCGCGGATCGGCGACCAGGTCAGATGAAGCGGTGCAAATCCCAGGCTCTGCGCACAATCCGCCACCTTCCTGATCACCTCTTCATGAACGTTACAATCACGAACCACGCCCTTCTTGCCGACCTTCTCTCTTCCTGCCTCAAACTGCGGCTTCACAAGACAGACAAGCTGCGCTCCTTCCTTCATAAGGGCATGAACCGGCAGGAGAACCAGAGTCAGAGAAATGAATGCCACATCAATCGATACGAAATCAACCTTCTCTCCGATATCGTCCGGCGTGACATACCGGATATTGGTCTGTTCCATAGACACAACCCTTTCATCCGTTCTCAGCTTCCACGCAAGCTGATTGGTTCCGACATCAATTGCATAGACCTTCGCGGCGCCGTTCTGAAGCATACAGTCCGTGAAACCGCCTGTGGACGCGCCTACATCCGCGCATACCAGTCCGGACAGAGACAGTCCGTATTCCACAACCGCCTTTTCCAGCTTATAGCCTCCCCTGCTCACATATTTCATCGGTTCCCCCTTCCACTCGATTTTCACCTTCTCGGGGAACATACTACCCGCCTTATCCTCACGCTGTCCGTCCACAAGAATCTCTCCGGCCATGATAATTGCTTTTGCTTTTTCTCTTGACTGCGCGATACCCCGCTTTACCAGCAGGGTATCCAATCGTTCCTTTGCCATTCTGCCATTCTTCCTCTCATTCCGTTCCGGTCCCGCAGACCAGACTTCTGATTGTCTTTGCAATGCTCTCCGCGTCCAGCCCGACCTGTATCTTCAGCTCCTTTGGATCCCCATGCTCCAGAAAATCATCCGGCAGGGAAAGATTCAGATGCCGGATCCCAAGCCCATGCTCTACCAGGAAGGTATCGATCTGCATTCCGTAGCCTCCCCGCTTCACATTCTCCTCCATCGTCACGAACAGGCCGTGGGTATCTGCCAGGTCGAGGAGAAGCTCGTCGTCCACCGCATTCAGGAATCTTACGTTGACAAGGGACGACGACAATCCCTGCTCTGCCAGCAGCTTTCGGACACGCACCGCCGTCTCCGCCATGCTGCCGACCGCAAGCAGAAGAATATCCTTCTCCCGGACAATCAGCTCGCTTCGATTCAGCCGCAGAGGCTCTCTGTATTCCGACAGCCCCAGATAGCACCTTCCTCTCGGATACCGGATGGCCACAGGACATGCCAGCTCCAGAGCGAAGTCAAGCATAGCCTCGAATTCATCCCGGTTTTTTGGAGCCATTAAAACCATTCCCGGCATGTGCGACAGATAAGAGATATCAAAGATCCCCTGATGCGTCTCCCCGTCATTTCCTACAATCCCCGCCCGATCAACCGCGAAGATAACAGGAAGATGTCCGGTACAGACGTCATGCAGAATCTGATCATAAGCCCGCTGCAGAAAGGAGGAATACACAGCGACCACCGGCCGCAGCCCGCCGACTGCAAGTCCCGCAGCGAACGTAACCGCATGCTCTTCTGCAATTCCCACATCAAAGAACCGATCCGGATAATGCTTTTCGAATTCCACCAGGCCGCAGCCTAGCGGCATGGCTGCCGTAATTGCCACAATTCTCCTGTCCTTTGCTCCAAGCTGCACCATCTTTTCAGAAAACACCTGCGTATAGCTGACTCCCTCCGAGGGTTTTATACTTTCCCCCGTCCTGACCGAGAACGGCTCCACGCCGTGATATCTGCACGGATCCTTCTCTGCTCTGCCGTAGCCTTTTCCCTTCCTGGTAATGACATGCACCAGAACCGCCTTATTCGCCCGTGAAGCCGTCTCTAACGCCATCATAACCTTCTGCACATCATGGCCGTCAATCGGTCCGATATAGGTGATTCCCATCTCCTCGAACAGCATGCCCTGGATCATGAGATGCTTGATGGAGTCCTTTGACTGCTTCAGCCTTGACACGATATT
>DVNP01000004.1 GCA_018714285.1 Candidatus Caccomorpha excrementavium
GGAATTAGAAGGAAACAATATGTTTCATTCCTGCTTGCGCTGATTCTGACAGCGGCTATGTGTATGCCCGCAGTCCAGGTCAGCGCAGACTCGGAATTGGTGGTGAATCGCTCTGAGAAGATCCTCTATCTGGGAGGGAGCGACATATCCGGAACGGAAGCGGTTTATGATTTTTATATCAGGAATAAGCCTTCGAATTATGGGGAATTGTATCAGTTCAGATGGACTTCGGTTCGGAACCGGGTTGCGACAGTTGACAGCAAAGGACTGACAACGGCGGTCAGTACCGGAACAACAACCATTACCTGTACGATCACGGACCGGGCAACCGGAGAGGTTGTCTCTGTTTCATCTGCAGAGGTTACCGTGAAGCAGAATGCGAGTGCGGTTGAGATTACGAATTATCCGGAGGATAGAATCGTATATGCAGGAGATATGATCGATTTTAACCGCAATATGACTCCTAAAACGGGGATTGGTAAGGCTACCGATAAGACAAGATGGGTGCTGACGGATAATACGGCCGGAGCAGAGGTTGATCTGTCCAATGGAGAGGTTGTTGCGGCGCGCGCGGGAAGCTACACGATAACGGCTTATACCTATCAGTCTTCATCATATCCGATTGAGATTGGAGAAGACGGAGAGTACACGAATTACACGGCGGTATCAGAGCCGGTTACAATTACGGTGCTGGAGAAAGAACCGACTCCGACTCCTGCGCTGACGGATAATCCCACGCCGACGCCGGCGCCCGTAATTCCCACGCAGGCTCCGACTCCAATTCCGGTACCGGTGACTCCTACGCAGGCTCCGACTCCAACTCCGACGCCCGTAACCCCTACGCAGGCTCCGACAACGACGCCGGCTCCATCTCCCGCGCCGACGCAGGCCCCGTCCGGAACGTTAGAGAGATATGTTCTGGATGCCGGTACAAGTAATGATACCAATCGATATCTGTCACGAGCCTGGACGGGAATCTCCGGAGTCAGCCAGTTCGTATCACTTGACGGCAGCTATTGCGTAGTTGATGACAAAGGGGATGTTATTACGGTGTATAAGACAGACGGCACGAAGATTCTTGCTTCCATCGACATAACGAAAGAAATGCCTCTTTATGGAAGCTGCGCAGAAGGGCCGGACGGCAGCCTGTATGTGGTTCTTGGAGAGACGGATACGGAAGGAAGCGGTACGGCGGAGGTTATGTTTGTGGGCAAGTATGATTGGAACGGAAAGCTGCTGGACTCTGTCACCTACATAGGAAATGAAACATCCGATGCCTTCCCGTGGCTGGATGACAATGATTTTGCGACACAGATCCCGTTCGATGCGGCAAATTGTAATATTGCGTTTGGCAACGGAGTGATGGCTGTCTATTATGGACGTGAGATGTACAGCGGACATCAGGGAAGCCATGCGTTGATGATCCATTATGAGGACATGAGTAAGGCTTCCGAGTATGAGATTCCTTATGCCAGCCATTCCTTTGATCAGAAGGTAATTCCGACGGCGGACGGAGCATTTCTGTTTGCGGATCTGGGGGATGCGTTCGATAGAGGAATCTGTATTACCAAAGCAGCGCCAGGTGAAGAGAAAGCGGAGGCCGTGCCGTTCCATTTCGCACAGTCCTCCACGCATCATTATAATTATATTTTCGCCGAACTGGGAGGAATTGCGGATGTGGGAATCGGATATTTGATTGCAGGAAGCTCAGAAGAGACGCTTGCGACGCAGCTTCCTACGCAGGAGGCCTATATCCGCTTAAATGAAACCACTTATTCCTATGCTTATTACAATGACGCAAGAAATCTGTATGTTCAGGTTCTGAAGACGGATTTTGAAAACTGGACGGGGGCTGAGATGTTTGCGTTGGACGGCGAGACCAGAGTCTGTGACAGTACAGGCGGAAGCTCAACGTATCTTACCGGCGATGAGGTGGATTACGGAGTCCGTTGGCTGACCGATTATGAGCTTCCTTATACCGTAGTAAATCCTCAGTTGGTGGAGACGGAAAACGGATTCCTGTATTTCTATGAGCTGCATGAGTACGGACAGCTCGGATCGTGGGTGGGATATGAAGGGTTTGAATATGATTCCACCTGGGTGATCCCGCTTGACGGTACAGGATCCCCGCTCTCTGAACCGGTATTGGTCGGCAGCTGCAGGCTGAACTGTTCCAGCGATCCGGTTATCAGCGACGGAGCTGTGTACTGGACGGTGAATGAAGGGAATCAGCTGGTAATATACAGATACATATATTGATGGAGGAAGTATGGATACATATCAGATGACAGATATCCATATGCATATCATTCCCGGTGTGGATGACGGATCCTTCACAATGGAGATGTCAGAGACCATGCTGATGATGTCCTGGCTTCAGGGGGTGCGGACGGTCTTTGCGACGCCGCGCAGCTCGGCGTTCCTTTCGGATTCGGATCTGGTATGGGAGCAATACCGGTTGTTGAAGGAGCGGACGGAGCGGCTGGCCTTTCCGATGCAGTCTTAGTGTACAGGACGGATGCGGGATTCTGAATTCGTTGGAGATGTCCGCGGAAGGAAAGAGAAATCATGGGAGATAGGAGTGATGGCTGCATGGATAGTCAAGAAGATCGCCATCTGGAAACATTGCGTGAATTTCTGGAAAGGACAGGGAGCTTTAATCAGAGCAGTCTGCCCATAGGATGCGGCATGGACACGAATCCGGGATTGACCCGAAAGGTGAGCGCGGAGGGAAGACTGCTCGATTATCACGGAAATACGGTCGTATATCGGCTGCCGGATGAAGCGAAAAGGCAGATCGGGATTCTTCAGGATAAGCTGTATGCCGTCTGCGGGGATCTTCTGGCAGAGCCGCTGGCGGAGGATACTTTTCATATTACGCTGCATGATCTGGTAAGCGGACCCGCGTCCCCTGAACTTGAGCGGGCGATGAGGGAGGTGGAACCCGCTGTCATGACAAGAACGGCTGAACGGTCAAACGAGCCCGGAACCATCCGGATGCGTTCGTCCTTCCTGTTCAATATGGTGAATACCAGCATGGTTCTCGGATTTGAGCCGGAGGATGAGGAGAGCTGCCGGAGGCTGATGCGGAATTATGAAGTTTTTCAGGATATTGTGGCATTGAATTACCCGCTGACGCCGCATGTGACACTGGCATATTTTAAGCCGGGCACGATCCGGACGGAGCAGGTTGGAAGGCTGCAAAGTGTGATTGATTTTGCCAGGGCACAGGAAGTGATCCGCGTGGAATTGTCCGGTTCCATGCTGGAGTATCAGATTTTTTCAAGTATGAACTGTTATCGGACGCAGGCACAGTAACCGCGGATTGTACGGAAAGGGCCGGGGATGGACAGAACCGGTATGAGCGGGCGCAGCGTTTAGAAAAGGAGAGTTAATAGAGCTGCTTCCCGAATTCATACGCGCGCTGTAGATTGGGCGTCTGCTCAATCTGCGGCCTGCCGTTCGTGTCTCCGCAGCCGCCCGCGAGCAGCATTCCTCTGTCATGGAATCCGATATAATGAATCAGTGTAAATTTGTAATAAGATACGGCCTGTTCGAATGTCCAGAAGAAATCATCCGCCGAAGTCATAAGCAGAGCGCAGTCTTTTACCGGATACTTCTCATATCTCCCAAGCGGAGGGTTTGGATCTTCCTCTGCAATACAGTAAAACCGTTCGATAAACGCCTTGATTCTG
>DVNP01000053.1 GCA_018714285.1 Candidatus Caccomorpha excrementavium
TCAGATCAGCCGGTTCCTGATACCCTCCCGGCCGAAGCGTCAGAGCATCTAAAAGTCTGCCGGAGATTACGCTTAAAAAACCGCCCGTAATTTCCTGCCTGCATGCCGGATGCCGTTCTTCGTACAGCCGGTTCAGGCAATAAGGGACGTCCGGATGCATGGCTTCTTTCCTGACAACCGGATCCTCACAATCCATTTCCCTGAATTCCTCCTGATAACCCGGCACCAGCTCCGGATTCACAATCAGCAGAATGCCTTCGGATTTCTCCTCCGTACGGTAGCCGTGAATCCGATTCGGAAAGAAGAACGCGCAGTCCCCCTCCCTGAGGGAATGTATGGCATCCTTCGTTACCAGATGCATCTGTCCGGTTTCCAGGTACAGAAGCTCAAGCTCTCTGTGCATATGCAGCGGGAAATCAAGATTACTGCTCTTGAAGATCCGATATGGATTCTGATTCGTTTCGTAATAGGCAAGCATAAGCAGGCCTCCTTTTACTACAGCAATATTTGTCCATATTTTATCGTATAATGAATAGCATTGCAAGAGAGGTTTCTGCTACAATACACTCAGAAATAACAGCGCGTTAACGTGCGGAATTGGAGGATATTATGTACAGACTTGCAATCATCGGATACGGCGGCATGGGCGCCTGGCATCATTCCAATATCCGGTCTCATGTAAAGGAAATCGAGGTAACCGGCGCCTATGATATCCGGCCGGAGACAGAGCAGACTGTCCGCGCCGCTCATATCCGGTTCTATGAAAGCTTAGAGCAGCTTCTTTCGGATCCTCAGGTTGACATCGTAACCATCGCGGTTCCGAATAATTTTCATAAGGAGCTGTCTGTTGCGGCCCTGCGCGCGGGAAAGCATGTGATCTGTGAAAAGCCGGTAACCATGAATGCGCAGGAGCTGGAGGAAATCATGGCAGCGGCGCAGGAGACGGGAAAGCTGTTTTCCGTTCATCAGAACAGAAGATGGGATAAGGATTACCGGATTGTGAAGAAGATTGTATCGGACGGCGTCATCGGCACGCCTTATTCCATCGAAACACGCGTCCAGGGCTCCAGACGTTCCCTGCATGGCTGGCGCGGCTATCGGATTAACGGAGGCGGAATGGTCTATGACTGGGGCGTTCATCTGATCGATCAGCTCCTTGATTTAATCGATTCCCCGGTCGTCTCTGTCGACGCCCATCTGTTCTCCGTCTTTTCCGAAGAGGTGGATGATAATTTCAAGGCATTTCTGCGGTTTGAAAACGGCATATCGGCGCTGGTTGAAATCGCAACCAACTGCTTTATCAGTCAGCCCCGCTGGCATGTGTCCTGTACGGACGGGACTGCTGTCATCGATAACTGGGATTGCGAAGGGAAAATGGTCCGGCTCACAAGCGACGAGATCATGACCTGGGATAACGATATTGTCTATACATCCGCCGGTCCGACCAGAACCATGGCGCCCAGGCCAAAGCATACCGTTACTGAGCTTGCGCTTCCGGAAGTGAAAGCGGACTGGAGCGAATACTACAAGAACATTGCCGCCGTTCTTGACGGCAGAGAGAAATTGATTGTCCGCCCCGAGCAGTGTCTTCGTGTGATGAAGGTCATCGATACCATCTTTGAATCGCAAAAAACCGGCCGGGGAATTGCCTGCCGGATCTAAACCGGGTTATGGAACGCAATCCGGGCATCAGACAACAGAAAGGAGCCTACTTATGAAGAAAGCATTTATCCTGACAGGAGGATGGGACGGCCATGAACCGAACCTCGTATCCGCAAGATTTAAAAGAATTCTTGAGCAGCATGATTATCAGGTCACGGTTACGGATGATACCGCGCCGCTCGCGGATGCGGAATATCTGAAAAGCATGGATCTGATTATTCCCTGCCGTACCATGAGCAAGCTTGAATGGACGCATGAACAGAACATCTCCAGGGCTGTCGCCGCAGGTACCGGACTTGCGGGCTGTCACGGCGGAATGTGCGACGCGTTCCGCGAGAGTGTGGAATGGCAGTTCATGACGGGCGGACAGTGGGTCAGCCACCCGGGCGGAGACGGCATCCGCTATACGGTCAATATCTGCAGGGGCGCGAACCCGATTACGGAAGGGCTGGATGATTTTGATGTTGTAAGCGAACATTATTATCTGCATGTGGATCCCGCGGTCGAAGTGCTTGCTACCACCCGCTTCCCCGTTGTCAACTGGTATCATGCAGCAAACAAACCGGTGGATATGCCGGTTGCCTGGACGAAATTCTGGGGGCTTGGCAGAGTCTTCTACTGCTCTCTCGGACATCACGACGATGTGTTCGATAAGTCGCCGAACGCGGAAATCCTGATGAGCCGCGGCATGCTCTGGGCCGGAGAAGGCAGGGCCTATGCGCGGGAGCGCGGCCTGACGCCGGATATTTACGAAAATACTGCCAAGATGTTCTGACAAGGTAAAAGGAGGATTCTTCCATGAAACAGCCTGTTAAGATTGGTATCGTCGGCATCGGCGTTATCAGCGGAATCTATCTGAAGAATATAACTGCAAGATTTAAAAATCTGGAGATCAGGGCCGTCTGTGATCTGATCCGGTCTAAGGCCGAGAAGGCTGCTCTCGAATACCATATTCCGATTATCTATGATACGATGGAGGAGCTGTTCGCAGATCCGCAGATCGATATTGTTCTGAATCTGACCAGACCATATGAGCACTATGCCGTTACATACGGAGCGCTTATGGCCGGCAAACATGTTTATTCGGAAAAGCCGCTTGGCGCATCCTTACAGGAGGGAAAGGAACTGACGGCTCTTGCCAGGAAAAAAGGACTGATGATTGCAGGAGCGCCGGATACCTTCCTCGGCGCCGGAATACAGACCTGCAAAAAGCTGATTGAATCCGGCTTCATCGGAACCCCGATCGGCGCCTCCGCATTCATGGTCTGCCGCGGCCACGAATCCTGGCATGAGGATCCCGAATTCTACTACAAATACGGCGGCGGCCCGATGTTCGATATGGGGCCTTATTACCTGACCGCTCTTGTCAATCTGATCGGCGCGGTAAAACATGTAAGCGGTATGGCCAAAATTACCTTTCCCAAAAGGACCATTACCAGCCAGCCCTTAAACGGCACCGTAATCCAGGTGGATGTACCGACCTATATCACCGGAATGATGCAGTTTGAAAACGACGCAATCGGAACCATCTTCACAACCTTTGACGTATACACCGCCGAGGTTCCCCGAATTGAAATCTATGGTTCCGCCGGCACCCTGTCCGTTCCGGATCCGAATACCTTCGGCGGCCCCGTCCGTTTATACCGTCCGGAATCGGGAGAATTCAAGGAAATCCCTCTTCTCTTCGATTACGCGGATAACTCCAGAGGACTCGGCCTGTCCGAGATGGCGGACGCGCTGATTTCCGGAAGGCTTCCAAAAACCCATATGTCACAGACCTTCCATGTGCTTGAAATCATGGACGGAATCACCAGAAGCGCCGAAGAACACCATGAAATTGAGATTTCCTCCTGCGAGGATTATCGGAAGTTCTCATCCCTTTAATCCACAGGCTGCAGGATATCACAGACTGCAGATCCGGCTCGGAACCGTCTGACGGAGAAGGCTTATACTCCTTCTCCGTCAAACGGCGGGATGAAGCTTTCCTGCGCCGTATGCCCCTCCTGAATGAACCCGTTCTCCACGCCAAGTTCAATCGCGTAATCCACCGCTTCGTCATATTCCTTCTTTGT
>DVNP01000054.1 GCA_018714285.1 Candidatus Caccomorpha excrementavium
CTATCAGAAGGTCGCCGAACACTGCAGCGCCTACGAACCGGCGCAGGGAACCGGCACGGCAACCAACAGCTATTCCGAACCGGCCGTCTCCTGTACCACCTGCAAACATTTTGATGCTCAGAAATACTGCCGGCTTGATTTGTACGACAAAATCGTGAAGAATCATGAATTAGGCTGACGGTGTAGAACGGACTGCCGGCGGAGAGATCCGCCGGCTTCTCTGTCCGGAGATTATCGCAGCAGTACATACCGCAGAACGCAAAAAACCGCCAGATGGGCCGGATAAAAGGCATAGAAGCCGATTCCTGCCCTTCTGCCCCGTTCCCCGTTATAGGACAGAAGCAGGGGCAGCGCAAGAACGGCGGCATATTGAATAGCCGTTCCCGTTATCAGAGTCACCGCGGCAAAATATAATGCAAGCTTCCGGCTGTTCCCTCTAAAATAATAGAATCCCGCTATAACCAGAATTCCCGCAAAGCCATAATCCAGTCCGCAGGCGGAGGCGGCCAGTCCCAGCACCAGGATCAGCAGAAGGCCCGACACGTTATAATACAGCTTTCTCTCCGAAAACAGCCTTGCCAACCGGTTCAGCGCAAAAAGCATAAGAAGGCCGGCAAGCAGCGTAAAATACGCATTCTGATGTTCAGGCCACGCGCCCGTATTCTCTCCGAACAGCAGATAGTCAAACGGCGCTTCCGACAGCAGCGCGCCCGCAAAGAGCCGCAGGGCGTATTTCGCCACACTGCGGGTATGATAAAAGCCCTCCACCAGCAAAAAGCAGAATATCGGAAATGCCAGCCGCCCCGCGCACCGCATCAGCAGATAAACCGGATCGCTTTGTCCGAATCCCGGCGTCCCGCAGACGCACAGACAAACGGCCGCATGATCGATCAGCATGGATCCGCATGCGGCAAGCTTCAGATCAAACCCGGTCAGTTTCTTTGACGGAATGCTTTGTCTCATCATCGGAATCCCTTTCTTCCCCGTCCGCCTTCTCTGTCAGAACAACCACAGTCCTCCCCGGAACGCAGCAGCATTCCTTCGGCTCCGGGATCTCGTGCGCTCCATCGCCAGATGTATCAAGCAGCATATGCCACCTTCTGCCCGGCGCGCATTTCGGCAGATCAAATTCCATTGCTTCCCAGTGCATATTGAATATCATATACACGTCCTCTTCTTCTCCCGAATAGGACCCGTTCAGCAGAATTCCCAACGTATGACTGTATTCCGCATAATCCGGGAACCACGCCCTGACTCCGTGAAACGAGATATCCGGCCTTCCGGTCCGCATCCGATCCGCGCCGTTAAGTTCCTTTGAATTATGCAGCGCCGCATAACTTTTCCGCAGCGCAATCAGGCGTCTCGTATATTCCAGAAGCTCCTGTCTGGCCCTGGTCTTCTTCCAGTCCACCCAGCCTGTTTCATTATCCTGACAATAAGCGTTATTGTTCCCGTTCTGGCTGTTCAGATATTCGTCTCCGGCATAGATGAGAGGCGTACCCTGAGCAAGCAGCAGCGCAGCAAGCGCATTCTTTACCATCTGAAGACGGAGCTTCTGAATTGCCATGCTTTTTGCCGGTCCTTCCTGTCCACAGTTCCATCCGAAATTATAATCATTACCGTCACGGTTATTCTCACCGTTCTCCTGGTTATGCTTCTATTCATAGGAATACAAATCATACAGCGTGAATCCGTTCTGATCCGTAATGTAATTCACTGTCCCGAATCCGGACGGATTGCGCTTCATATTCTCCGCGAACGCCTCCGCCTGCCCGCCGTCTCCCTTCAGGAACCGCCTCACATGATGGGAAAAGTCCCTCTGATATACGGCAAGCCTTCTCCTTCCCGGCTCACAGCCCCATGGCCATCCGTCCGCGATCAGGGTTCGATCCTTAAGATAGGGATCCTCTGCCGCCACGGAATATAAGGCCTGGCTTCCCGAAATCTGAAAGCCGTCGATGCGGTATTCCATCGCCCAGTACCTTAAGCAGTCCAAAGACAGCATGCACGGCATGGCCAGATCGAATACAAACTCAAGAAACACCTGAATGTGATTCTCATGCAGCTGCTTTATCATCCTCTTCATCTCCCGGACCGGATTCAGGCTGTCGGCGGCATAGGATGCCTTCGGCGCAAAATACCAGCACTTCGCGCCGTATCCCCAGTAATTAATTCTTACCTCTTTCTCGTTCATTTCCTCCCGCAGACGTTTTTCTGTCATCTCCGCATCCGGATGTTCCTTATAAAACTTCAGGAATTCCGCGGAATGTCCGTGAACCAGATTCCTTCCGGATGCCTCCAGAAGCTCGACGCACGGCATCAGCAGCACCGTGTTAATCCCAAGCTTCTTCAGATAAGGGATCTTCTCCGCCACTCCCGCGAAGGTTCCCTTATGTTTGACTCCGGAATTCGAATTCATGGTGAACCCTCTGACATGAAGCTTGTACAGGATAACCTCCGATAACGGGATTCCCGGAGGCAAAGCATTGCCCCAGCCAAAGGTCTCTGTAAGAATCGCTCCTCTGGTTTCACTGCACACACGGCCGTATGTTTCATTCCCGCGTACCAGTCTGGCATACGGATCCGTAATAATACTCCCGTTTATTTTGTAATTATATTCGTATTCTTCCGGATTCGGCAGTTTAACCCGTACTGTATGAACCTCTCCCTGTCCGGGCTCCGGCTCCATTGCGAACTCGTGTTCGAGCGCCTCCTCCCCCTTCTTATACAAGAGCAGTCTGCATTCCCGTTCCCCCGTACGGCTCTCCGGTACCGCAGCCGCGAACATGAATTCCTGTCCCATCCCTGTAACGCCCAATGGTACAACCGCTCCGCCTGCTGTCGTATGCAGCGCGGACTTTTTATTCACCATTGTAAGACACCCGCTTTCTGTTTATATTATTTATACTTAATCTTCCGTTTCGCTGTTGACCTTGCTGACCTGTCTCTTACGTACCGATATATCGCTGTCCAGATATTCGTCATAGGTCGTGATCTTATCGATCATGCCGCCCGGAACGAACTCAATAATCCGGTTCGCGATCGTCTGAATGAACTTGTGATCCATGGACGTGAACAGTACAACGCCCGGAAACTTAATCAGTCCGTTATTCAGCGCCGTAATGGATTCCATATCCAGATGGTTCGTCGGCTCGTCCATAAGCAGAACATTGGCTCCCATAATCATCATCTTTGACAGCATAACCCTGACGCGCTCGCCTCCGGAAAGCACGTTAACCGGCTTCACGCCTTCTTCTCCCGCGAACAGCATACGTCCAAGAAAGCCCCTGACATAGGTAACGTCCTTCTCCGGAGAATACGGCATCAGCCAGTCAACGATGCTCTCGTCTCCCAAGAATTCCTTCGTATTATCCTTCGGAAAATAGGCCTGCGTCGTTGTAACGCCCCACTTATAGCTGCCCGAATCCGGCTCCATTTCTCCGGACAGAATCTTAAAGAGCGCGGTTGCGGCCGCCGTATTCGGACCAACGAACGCAATCTTATCCTCCCTTCCGACAATAAAGGAGATATTATCAAGCACCTTTACTCCATCCACCGTCTTGGACAGATTCGTAACAGTCAGCACTTCGTTGCCGATCTCCCGGTTCGGGCGAAAATCGATGTACGGATACTTCCTGCTTGAAGGCCTGATATCATCCAGCTCAATCTTCTCAAGCGCGCGCTTTCTCGAGGTTGCCTGCTTTGACTTCGACGCGTTCGCTGAGAAACGCTGAATGAACTCCTGCAGTTCCTTGATCTTCTCTTCCTTTTTCTTATTCGCTTCCTTCATCTGGCGGATCATAAGCTGACTGGACTCATACCAGAAATCGTAATTGCCCGCGTACAGCTGAATCTTGCCATAGTCAATATCCGCAATCTGGGTACAGACCTTATTCAGGAAATACCGGTCATGGGATACCACGATCACCGTATTCTCAAATCCAATCAAAAACTCCTCAAGCCACCGGATCGCTTCCAGATCCAGATGGTTCGTCGGCTCGTCAAGCAGCAGGACGTCCGGATTGCCAAACAAAGCCTGCGCAAGAAGCACCTTCACCTTTTCCGTACCGGTCAGCTCGCTCATCTGCTTCGTATGAAGCTCCGTCTCGATTCCCAGTCCGTTCAGAAGCGACGCGGCATCCGACTCCGCTTCCCAGCCGT
>DVNP01000005.1 GCA_018714285.1 Candidatus Caccomorpha excrementavium
TGCTCCGCAATCTCCGGAGCCATAACTTCCTTAATTTCCTTTCTAATTTCCCTGTTCGCAATTCTGCTTCTTCTTTCTCTCAAAAACTGCACCTCCAATATTATTATGTATATTCTTCAGTGCATTCCTAATTATATCTTCTCCTTTATTCTGTTTTGCTTCTACAGGCTGCACAGCGTCCATACAGCTTTACCTCATGATCCATAACCTCGAATCCGATCTGCTCCCTGATTCGTGCTTCCAGCGCTTCCAGCAAATCATCCTGGAACGCCGATACCTGTCCGCATTCCAGACATATCAGGTGGTGATGATGATGTCCGTGTACCTTCGTGCTTTCTCTGCTTATTTCATAACGGACATAGCCATCGTCCAGGTTCAGTTTATCCACAAGCCCCAAATCAGAAAAAAGCTGTATCGTCCTGTAGACGGTCGCAAGCCCCAGGTCCGGGTACCCCGCCTTCACACAGTCATAAATCTCTTCCGCAGTAAAATGCTCCCCCGGCCTGTCCGCCAGCGCCGTAAGAATCGCGATCCTCTGCGTTGTTACCTTCAGTCCCTTCTGCTTTAACAGCTGCTTCAGCTGTTCCGGAGTCTCTGTCATACCATCACCCTTTCCGGCAGTACAATATAATTATTCCTGCATATTCTTTTCGCCCCTATACCGGCACCCGCCCCTTCCGGCGCCATTCAGCTTTCCTGCCAGAGATCCGTATCCTCAAGCAGCTCCTCGAAAATCGACGCAATCAAAGCAAGCTCTTCCTCATCCTCCACAATCTCATAGACTGCTTCCGAATCGCTCTCAAGGGAACCATCCTTCAAAATAAGAGCCGTTCCCTCTTCCTCATCTCCATCTTCCTCCGCTACCAGCAGATAATCCACTCCGTTCAGTCTTGTCTGTTCAATTACCTCAAAGCAGACTTCTTCTCCATCATCGGTCCGAAACGTAATGACTTCTTCCTTCTTTTCCATATCAGCCGCTCCATTCTCCGTTCCTGCCGGTTCTTTTTCGCGCAGCAAAGAAACCTCCGGACTGTATACCCCGGATGTTCACTCTGCCTTCCTCGGCAGACTATCCAGATATCCCTGTAAAATTACCACAGCCGCCAGCTTATCAATGACCTCACGGCGCTTCTTCCATCCTGTGCCGGCCATGTCAAGAACCTGATGCGCCTGCGCGGTCGTAAGCCTTTCATCCCATAAAATAACCGGAAGCCCGGTTCTTCTTTCCAGTATACCGGCAAATTCTTCCGAACTTTTCGCACGTTCCCCGATCGTATTGTTCATATTCTTCGGATACCCAAGCACAATGCGCTCCACCTGATATTCTTTGATCAGCTCTTCGATCCTTGCAAGTGTCTGCCGCAGCTTGTTCTCCTGCTTTCTTCGGATTATTTCGATTCCCTGCGCGGTTATCCCCAGACTGTCGCTTACCGCGACGCCGACCGTAACGGAACCGTAATCCAGTCCCATAATCCTCATATCCGCCGTCCGCCCGAATTCCTATTCCAGATTCTTCCTGATATAATCCTTCAGCAGCTCCTCGATAATCTCATCACGCTCCACTTTCATAATGAGACTTCTTGCGCCCCGGTGGCTGGTAATATAAGTCGGATCTCCGGACATGATATATCCGACAATCTGATTGACCGGATTATATCCTTTCTCTGTCAGCGCCTGATAGACTGTGGCAATAATATCCCGGGCAGCAGTCTCCGGCTCTTTCTGTACTCTGAAGTATTGAGTATTGTTGAATTCCTGCATCCTCTCACGTCCTTTTTTCATATGGCACCCGTGCCCCTATCCTATATATTAATATATACATGAAAAAATTTCAATCTCTTATTTCACAAAGTATCATATCCCCTGTTTTTTTCCCTGATACCAGAACGTCAACCATCTGATTTACGGATATTCCCGTACTTTTCACGGCGAGCTTCACATACCGTTCATTATGCCCGACGGCATAGGCTTCCCCTCCGGCTGAGACGATTTCCTCTGTCAGCATTCTCTGAACCGTCCCTGCGAATCCTGCCCCGTAATCCGCCTTCATACGTTCCCCAAGCCCGATGAGAATCTCACTGCGCGCCGCTTTCACCGGTTCCGGTACCTGATCAGGCATTCGCGCCGCAGCAGTTCCCTCCCGTCTTGAATACTTGAAAATATGCATCTGCGCGAACGCCGCCTTCTCAAGAAAGCTCCTTGTTATCCCGAATTCCTCCTCGCTCTCTCCCGGGAATCCGACGATCACATCCGTCGTTATAGCCGGACGTTTAAAATAATACCTGAGCATATCACAGCGTTCCAGATATTCCCCCGTCGTATATTTCCGATTCATCCTCCGAAGCACCGAATCACATCCGCTCTGAAGAGACAGATGGAAGTGAGGACACACCTTTTCCTCTTTGGCAAGAGTTTTGACGAATTCTTCCGTGATTATACGCGGTTCAAGCGAGCCCAGACGGATTCTGTCAATTCCGTCAATTCCGCACAGCCTGACAATCAGCGGCATAAGCCGCTCTTCTCCCCTGTCCAGCCCGTAGGAGGACAAATGAATCCCCGTCAGTACGATTTCTCTGTATCCGCGGGCGGCAAGCCGTTACACCTCCTGTACCACCGCCTCTTCCTCCCTGCTCCGGATCCGCCCCCTTGCGTAAGGAATAATGCAATAGCTGCAAAACTGATTGCATCCATCCTGAATCTTAATGCTCGCTCTTACCTTCTCTTCCATGGAATCAATCGCAAGCTCCTCGTATTCGCTTTCCGCCCCGATCTTTGCAGGCTCGTTTACAAAGGACCGATCCTTCAGATATGCGTATACCAGCTTCACAATCTCCTTCTTCTGATTGTTGCCGACGAGCAGATCAACAGACCGGTCTTCAAGCAGAGCGCTTCCCGCCGACTGTACATAACATCCTGCCGCCACAATTACGGCCTCCGGATTCAGATGCCTGGCCCGGTGAAGCATCTGTCTCGACTTGCGATCCGCAATATTTGTTACGGTACAGGTATTAATTACATACACATCTGCCGGCTCTCCGAACCCTGTAAGTACCGCTCCCGCCTTCCGGAAAAGCTCTTTCATTGCTTCCGTCTCATAAGAATTCACCTTGCAGCCAAGCGAAAGGAAAGCCGCTCTGATTCCGTTCAAGCTCATATTATTCATCTGATCATTCCAATTCTTATTCATATTTACCACTTTAACCCCGCATGCAGTCATCAAATTCGTAGAAAGTACCTATTCTTTTAAAGAAATTTATCTAGTTTGCATATTGACAATTAAGCCCATAAATTGTAGTATATACATGTGACAAAGGAAGAAAAGTTCCTTTAATAAAATAATATCACAGGAGGTTTTTCACATGAAAACTGTAAAGATTTCTTTAAATTCAATCGATAAGGTTAAATCTTTCGTTAACGACATTACAAAGTTTGATTCTGATTTCGATCTTGTGTCCGGAAGATATGTAATCGACGCGAAGTCCATCATGG
>DVNP01000006.1 GCA_018714285.1 Candidatus Caccomorpha excrementavium
TATAATCAATCGACTTCATCGCAAATTTTGAGCGATTTGTCAAGTGTTATTTGCAAAAAAGTGGGTGATTTTTTTGAGATAGGGGTCGGAAAGCCTTATAAAATCAGGGCTGAAGATTCCGAGAAGTTATAACACAGGAACGGAGGATAGAATGGAGAAAATATTAATACTAGGTAATCCGAACACAGACAACAGGATGAGATTCGGGCTGGAACGCCTGGCAGAGGCCCTGCGGGACGCGGGCTATGAGGCGGAATGGCTGGATGAGACATTCGCGTTCCCGAATTACCGGAACTATGAAGGCAAAAAAATCTACGCAGGCATATACGGAAGAGATAACTTTCTTTCCTGGCTGTGCGAGGAAGAGCTTCTGCTGTTCCATACAAAAGCGCCGGAGGGAGAGGGATTTTACCTGGAGACCTGTCCGTCCGGACTGACCGTAATCTGCGGCGGCTCGGATACGGGCGTATTATACGGCTGCCTGGAGCTTGCGGACAGAGTGAAGGAAGAAGGGGAATTCCCCGCGGAGCTTGCGTTCGGCGACGCCCCGGTCTTCCGGCTTCGGGGACCTGCCGTGGGCCTGCAGAAGACCAAGATAGAGCCGCCCAGACTGACCTATGAGTACCCCGTAACGCCGGAGAGATTTCCCTGGTTCTATGACAGGGCGCAGTGGGAGCGTTTTCTTGATATGATGCTGGAAATGCGCTGTAATGTCCTCTATATCTGGAGCGGCCATCCGTTCTCGTCCTTCGTCAAGGTAGCAAAATATCCGGAGGCGCTTGAGGTAACGGAGGAAGAATACCGTATGAACCGCGAGGTGCTTGGCTGGCTGACCGCGGAATGTGACCGGAGGGGAATCTGGGTTGTGTTCAAGTTCTACAATATCCATATCCCGTATCCGTTCGCGCAGGCGCATCATCTGGAGCAGCTGCAGAGCAGCATTAACCCGCTTGTGGCGGATTATACCTTCCGGTCGATTGTGGAATTCATCAGGGCATTTCCGAATGTCGGTCTGATGGTGTGTCTGGGAGAAGCGCTGCGGGGTTACGAGAATAAGACGGAGTGGTTCGTTAAGACCATACTGCCCGCGGTGAAGCAGGGGCTTTTAGAGGCAGGCATCACGAAGGAGCCGCCGATTATTCTGCGCGGCCATGACTGCGATCCGTTCGCGGCCATGGAGGGAGCGAAGGAATTATATTCGAATCTGTATACCATGTGGAAATACAACGGCGAAAGCCTTACGACCTATTTTCCGAGGGGAAGCTGGCAGAAGCGTCATCAGGATCTTGCAGCGATTCAGACAACGCATATTATGAATGTCCATATACTCGCGGATCTGGAGCCGTTCCGCTACAACGCGCCGCTCTTTATCCAGAAGTGCGTTCAGGCGGGGCAGAACCGTCTCGGCGCGAACGGCCTTCATCTGTATCCGCTCTTCTACTGGGACTGGCCGTATTCGCCGGACCGGACGGATCCGAGACTGCTGCAGATGGACAGAGACCATTACTGGTTCGCCGCGTGGTTCCGCTACGCGTGGAACCCGGATCGTGACGAGAGGACGGAGAAGGAGCACTGGATTGCCGATTATTCCAGATATTACGGCATCGGCAAAGATGCGGCGAAGCTGCTGTTCGAGGCCTGGGAGGCTGCCGCGCAGTGCGCGCCGAAGATTCTCGGCCGCGTCGGAATCACCGAGGGCAACCGTCAGACCATGAGCCTCGGAATGACGATGAGCGAGCTGACCAACGTAGTCCGTTACCGCCCGAACAAGGAGCTGTGGTACAGCGTGGCGAGGAAGGGCGAGCAGCCGGATGATTATGTGAAGAAGGAGCTTGCGGGCGAGCCCCATATCGGCGAGACTCCCTACGACTGTGTCCGCGACGTGACGGATTTCGCGGAAAGCGCGTATAAAAAGATGACGGAGGCAATGGACCGGATTGGCGGGGAACAAATCGAAGCGGATGCGTTCACGGAGCTGTCCCGGATTGAAACCGATATCCGGGCAATCTATCTGATGAGCCTGTCGTACTGTAAGAAAATCGAAGCGGCCATGAAGATACTGGCCTATAAGTATACGATGAATGAGAAATGCCAGGGAGACTTCACGCTGCTTGATTCGGCGTCTGCGCTGATGGAGGAGAGCCTTGTTTTGTACCGCGAGCTGGCCGGTCTGACCGAAAAGACCTATCTGTATGCCAACAGCATGCAGACCAGGCAGAGAAAGATCCCGTTCACGGACGGGGACGCTTACGGACACTGGACGCAGTGTCTGCCGGAGTATGAGAAGGAGTATGCGAATTTCGTGAAGAACCTCGCGGCGCTGAAGGAGGGGAGGCTTCCGGGCAATGAGACGGATGAGAGCCAGATTGTTCCTCTTGCGCCCGCGCCGTTTACCCTGCTGTCCGAAGACTGCGATACGTATCGGTTAGGAAAGGGAACCCCGCTCTTTAACGACCCTTACGCGCCTCTTCAGAAGGCCGCGCCGGAGTTAAGGAACCTGACCGGAATCCGGATGAATCTCGGTAAGGCGATGAACGGGGGCGTACATGTGAGAATCCGTTTCGAGGAGGATTCGTATCTGCTGGTCGGCTATATGCAGGGCGGCGGCGTGGAGTGGCTGAAGCTTCCGGATCTGGAGACGAATACGCATGCGGACGACAGAGGAGGCCTTGCGGTTGTCTATAAGAACGCAATGAAAGCGGATTATTGTCCGGTGATCGATATTCATGCCTACCGCTATGAAAAGGGCGAGCATGATGTCTATTTCGGCAACGGAGGATTTGTCATTGCAGGCGTGGTATCGCAGAAGGAGACGCTGATTCCGAGAAATGCGGAAATGGGAGGAGAGGATCTGGAGACGCTTGACTGGATGTATGAGGAATAAAAAAGGAAGAACCCGGCCCGGGCGCGGGCTGTAACCGGGCCGGGGGAGGCGTCTGCGCCTTAAGCTTGTGTGTCCGTCCGTTCTATGCTACAATGAACACGGAAGGAAAGGAATGGAGGGATGACATGGCATATATCGAATTCGAACATATTTCCAAGGCCTTCGGAAAAGAGACGATTCTGGAGGACGTGAATTTTACCGTGGAGAAAAATGAGATCTGCGGGTTTATCGGACGGAACGGATCCGGAAAGACAGTGATCTTCAAGCTTCTGGCAGGACTTCTTCTGCCGGATTCCGGCAGAATCCTGTATAAGGGAGAGGATCTGACGAAGAAGAAGG
>DVNP01000055.1 GCA_018714285.1 Candidatus Caccomorpha excrementavium
GCAATAATTTTAAAGCCTTTGATGATACGATCAAACATCCCCATACGATAGAAGTTGATCAGCACCATCACGACCGGAATCCCGATAATCAGTCCAAGGATCCCCTTGATCCGATATCCGACGAACATAAAGATCAACGTCTGAAGAGGACTGATTCCAATGCTGTCTCCGACCATTTTAGGCTGTAAGAGCTGCTTAATCAGCTGACAAAGCAAATATATCACAACAAGAAAAATTGCTCGCACATAATTTCCTATAATAACATCTATAATTGCCCACGGCCACAGAATTGCTCCCGTACCGAATACAGGCAGAAAATCAAGAAACGCGATTCCAAGCGCCAGCAGGAAGGAATAATCCACCCGCAGCAGCTCAAACCCGATGAACATTATCAGCATCAGAATCAGCATGATTTTGAACTGCGCCTTAAAATACCCGCCGACCGCGGATTTAAAATTATCGACAATCAGCTGATAGCTCTTCCGGATTCCCTCCGGCAGGACCCGGTTCGCGCCTGCCGCAATCAGATCCCTCTGCGCGATAAAGAAATAGGCAGACAGGATGGTAAAGATAGCCATCAGAAGAACTTCCGCAATGCTCCTTACATAACCGCCCGCATCACTGATGGTAGGCAGGTTAATGTTCTCAAACAGGTTCGCCAGATATTCTCCCATATTGACATTAAGCGCCTGGATTCCCTGCTGAATACTCTCCGGAAGCATCTGATAAATTCCCGACAGCCTTGTGCTGAGCGTATCCACAATGGACTGCACCTGCGCTTCCAGCACGTCCAGATTATCGAACAGGCTTCCTATCTCTCTGACGATCAGCCAAATCACAAGATAAAGAACTCCTGCCACAGCAAGCAGCACCGTAACAATAATAATGGCTGAGCTGTGCTTGCGCAGCAGCTTAACCCGCCTTTCCAGAAACTTCACGAGCGGATTGGCTATAACAGACAGAATTCCGCCAATCACAAACGGCAGAAAGAAGCGAATCAGTTTCGGAAGAAATACGATCAGCAGCACAATTCCGGTTACAGTCAGCAGCAGATTCACGATAATTTTCAGATATATTTTGGGTTCCTGCATAATCTGTCCCTGTCCTTTCTCAGTCAGTATCTCTGGTTCATTGTTTTACAAGCTTTCTCGTCAGGAGCGTAAGAAAGAAGATAGTTCCCGACAGAATCACGATCGTGGGGCCGGCCGCCGTATTCAGGAAGTATGACAGGATCAGTCCGTTTACGCCGGAGAATACGGCAATCAGACAGGAAAACAGATGATATTCCCTCATATTGGAGGCAATATTCCTTGCTGACGCCGCCGGAAGAATCAGCAGCGCGTTGATAATCAGAACTCCGACCCAGCGAATGGACAGCATGACAATTACGGCAATCAGAACCGAGAAGATATTCTCAATCAGCGCTGTCCGGATTCCCTTGCTTCTTGCCAGGCTGGGGTTTAAGCTTGCCGCAAGCAGCTTATTGAAGGCCGCTCCCCAGAACAGCAGGGTAATGACAAAAATTATAAGCAGCGAAAGAATCTCGCTTCTTCGGATGCTTAAGATATCTCCCACCAGCAGCGAGGAATACTGCGAGAAATTGCCGCCCATCGAAAGAATCACAAGACCGGCCGCCGTACTGACTGAAGAGAATACCGATATCACCGTGTCGTTCGAAACACTGCCGCGCCTTCTGATATAATTCAGCAGGAGCGCAAAGCAGATTCCGAAGATCACCATGGACAGACCCTGGTTCGTTACTCCCAGAATAATGCCCGCCGCCATCCCCGTGAATGCGGAATGCCCCAGGGCGTCCGAGAAGAAGGCAAGCTTATTATTGACGATCATGGTTCCCAGAATCCCGAACAGCGGAGTAATAATCAGGATCGCCGCCAGTGCGTTCTTCATAAAATCGTATTTTAAAAATTCAGATAACCATTGCATATCCCGGCCTCCGTTCACATTTCTCCCCATGCTCTCCGGCCGCTTGTGAACGCCCGCGCAAATTCCGGGCTGTTCAGCACCTCCTGCGGCTTCCCCGCCTTAATTACCGTCTTATCCAGCAGAATCACCTCATCCGCGTATCGCTCCACGAATTCGAGGTCATGCGACACCAGAATAATCGCAAGATCATAATGCTTTTTCAATTCCTCAATATTGTGATAGAACAATTCCATTCCGTTCTTGTCAATTCCCGAAACCGGCTCGTCAAGCAGCAGCAGATTCGGTATCGGCGTACAGGCTATGGACAGAAGTACTCTCTGCAGCTCGCCGCCGGATAAGTCGCAGACCTGCCTCTCCATCAGATCCTGTGCCGCGAACAGCTCCAGATGCCTGCGGATCCGCTCTCTCAGCTTCTTCGGACGAACCAGGAAGACCGGAATATTACTGATGTAACTCGCGAACAGATCATATACGCTCGCAGGAGTATTCTTCTCAATATTCAGGTTCTGCGGCACATAGCCGATTCGAAGATTGGCCGCCTTCCGGTTCTTCAAGTCTGTGAATTCTATGGTACCTTCATGTGGAATCTCTCCGAGAATCGCCTTAATCAACGTAGACTTTCCCGCCCCATTCCTTCCTATGATTACAGTCAGACCACCGCAGTGAATATGCACATTCACATGCTCTACTATGACGGTATCCCCGTCCCTCACCGTAATATCCTTCATCTTAATACAATGGAGCCCGCAGGCTCCCTTCCCCTGTATTCTGACTTCCGGTTGTTTTTCAGTTTCCGACATCGGCAAGAGCCTCCTTTATCACCGCGATATTCTGCCTCATTCCATCGAGATAAGCCGACAGCGGATCCTCTGCGCTTCCTGACGTAAGCGGATTCAGCTCATAGCACCTCGCTCCTGTCTCCTGCGCAAGCATCTCTCCGGCAGGATTCCTCACACCGGCTTCCTCCCAGTACATCTTCCCTCCGTGCGCGACCGTCTCTTCAATCATCTCTGTCAGATCCCCGGGAGCAAGCGAAGTGTCCGCATCCAGATCAACGGTATCGATGATTTCCATGCCCAGCACATCCGCCAGGTAGACGAAGGCATCATGGAACAGCACTACGGGAACCCCCTGCGCGCGCTCTCTTAATGTCTCAAGCTCCTCCTCCAGTTCGCTGACCCGCGCGCCGTATTCTTCGGCATTCCTTCTGTAACACTCCTCATTCGTGGGATCATACTCACACAACGCGTTCGTAAGGTTCTCGATCTGAATCAGATAACGGGAAGGATCCGTCCATACATGAGCGTTGTACTCTTCGGAATGATCATGAGTGTCTCCTTCCCCGTGCACATGAAGCGAATCATTCTCAATCAGCCCGATTCCCTCGCCGGCCGACACAACGCTCAGATCCGGCATGAGCTTTGCGGCCTCTTCCATGAAGCTCTCCATTCCTCCTCCGTTGATAAAGAACAGATCCGCTTTCTCCAGCAGCCGCATATCCTCGGTTGTCAGTTGATAATCATGAACACAGCCGCTGTGATTCTCCGTCAGGTTGCAGACGGTAACTCCCCCGGCCCCCTCCGTCAGATTCCGCGTCAGCAGATAAACCGGATAAAAGGAGGTCACAATCAAAAGATCCTCTTCCTCCTGCGCAGGCGTCCGGGCCAGTCCGACCACACCGGCGCATACCGCCTCAACCAGCAGAAACACTGCCAATAGATAAATTAATTTCTTCTTCATATCGTTACTTCTTATTCTCCTGCTCATAGACATAGGTCGGAACGATTTCCTTCACCATACGCCGGATATCCTCCGGCTCTTCCTTGCTCATTCGCTGAAGCTCTTCCAGCTGCTTCAGGAAGACCTTCTCGTCGATATCAATCGGGTGTCCGATGTGAATCAGCTTATTCTCTGTCTCCTGCATTCCCTCCTCTTTCATAAGCAATTCTTCATACAGCTTCTCACCCGGACGCAGACCGATAATCTGAATCTTAATCTCTTCATCCGGTATAAACCCGGACAGCCTGATCAGATGCCTTGCCAAATCGATAATCTTAACCGGCTCTCCCATATCAAGAACAAAGATCTCTCCGCCCTTCGCATAGGCTCCCGCCTGCAGCACCAGCGCTACCGCTTCCTGTATTGTCATAAAATACCGGATTACATCCGGATGTGTTACCGTTACAGGGCCCCCCGCCGCTATCTGCTTCTTAAACAAAGGGATCACACTCCCGTTGCTGCTCATGACATTTCCGAACCGAACTGCCACGAATTCCGTTGCGGATATCTTATTGTAGGTCTGGATAATCATCTCGCAGATTCTCTTGGATGCTCCCATAATATTAGTCGGGTTCACCGCCTTATCCGTCGATATCAGAACGAACCTCTCTGTGCCGTACTGATCGGCGGCCCGCACGGTTTTGAGCGTGCCGAACACATTATTCTTGATTGCTTCATTCGGACTTCCTTCCATCAGCGGAACATGCTTATGCGCTGCTGCATGATAGACAATGTCCGGACGATATGTTTCAAAAATCTTATTGATCCGGTTGGAATTCCTGATAGATGCGATTAAGACTGTAAGCTTAAGGTTCGGATACTGATGGATCAATTCCTGCTGCACATCATAGACTCCGTTCTCATAGATGTCCAGTATAATCAGATGCTTCGGCTCATGGGACGCAATCTGTCTGCACAGCTCGCTGCCAATAGAACCTCCCCCTCCGGTTACAAGAATGGTCTTATTCTTCACGTAGCCCATAATGGAATCGAGATCAACCTCGATCGGATCCCTCACCAGAAGATCCTCCACCTCCACATCCCTCAGCTGACTGATGCTTGCCTCTCCGGTCATGAACTGATACAGACCTGGAAGAATCTTCAGCTTACAGCCTGTCTCCTTGCAGATACTGATAATTTCTCCGATCTGCTTCTTGGATACGGACGGCATTGCAATATTAATCTCGTTGATCTTATACTTTCTGGCATTCGCGATGATCGTATATCGATTTCCCACTACCTTAATGCCATGGATATAGCTTCCTATCTTATCCGGAGAATCGTCAATCACACATTTAACCGTCTTATGCAGATACCGGCTTGATATGATCTCTTTGATAATCATATTCGCCGCCTCCCCTGCGCCGACTACCATCACGTTCACACCGGTATTTCGGCTCTGCGAACGGTACAGCGCCTGCCGCAGCGCGCGATAGGCAAATCTTGTCGCGGACACAAATGCAATCAGAAAGAACGGATAACTGAAATAAAATGTCCTGGGCATGGTATACCCGGTCAGATTCATTCCGACTGCCTGGATCACCGCAGACAATACACAGGCTGATATAATATTCTCCAGCTCATTGATCCCGGCAAATATCCACAGGCTGTGGTACAGCCGGAAGATATAGAACAGAATCAGCGTAGTCAGAAGATTAATCCACAGATACCCCCACAAATGATCCAGGAACCGAAGCTCAATCATATGGAACTCCATATTAAATCGTACCAGCAGCGCCAGCCCACTTGCTGCAATAATGGATATAATATCAATTGTGATAAGGAATATCCTTCGAACCAGCAGCTTTTTATCTTTAATAAATTTGAGCATGGCAAGTACCTTTCACTTTCCCTCTTACTTTCTATGTTAAAGCCTGTATCAGGCAGTGTTCATTATAGCATAGTTACTTTCTGATTGCAATTTGAAAATCAATTCCGAGAACTTAACCTTGAAGAATTCCAAAAGATGTGATAAGGTAATAGATGATATTTCGTTCACCAAAATAACAAGAATTGAAGTAAGGAGTTTATCTATGTCAAACAAGAGAAAACACAGACCGGCAGGTACGGCAGACAGACCCCGTTCATTTCTGGACTGGCTTACGCTGATACCTCTGATGATTCCGCTCGCGGTCATACCGCTTATTATGTATCAATATATCTATGATTCCGGATATGAAGGTTATGCGTGGTTCACCTATGACGGAACACAGGCGGATTTCTTCCTATTTTATAAACAGTGGGCTTTCGTAGGGGTTGCTGCCGTCATGGTCGCGTTCCTGATTATCCGCGCTATTGCAAACCGCCGCTCCATGAAGTGGACGCCCGCTCTGGTTCCGCTTGGAATCTATGCCCTGCTTGCCCTGATTTCAACGCTTGTCTCCGAGTACCGCTCCTTCGGCCTAAACGGCGCGTTCGAGCAGTTTGAGAACGTGTTCTGTCTGATCGGATATGCAGTCGTTGTCTATTACGCGTTTTTATTCGTGAAGGATGAGACCGATCTGAAAATTGTTCTGACTGCCCTGTCCTTCGGAATCCTGATTATGTCGCTTATCGGTACGTTTCAGACCTTCGGGCTGGATCTGTTCGGAACGGACTTCGGCAAGAAACTATTCCTTCCCAAATCGGAGTGGGAGAATCTTAACGCTTACCAGCTGACTTTTGAGAAGGGAATGGCCTACGTTACGTTATATAATCCGAACTATGTCGGTGTGTATGCGTCTCTTGTTATGCCTGTGACCGTTTCTATGATTTTGTACGTGAAACCGGTCTGGCTGAAGGCACTGAACGGCGCGAACCTGATCCTGACCGCAATCACTCTGTACGGTTCCCGTTCGAAGGCCGGTCTCATCGGAGTCGGCGTCGTGATTGTGTTGCTGATCATCTTCTTCCGGCGTCTTCTTCTGAAGTGGCTTTACCTTACCATAATCGTTGTGGTTGCCGGTGTTGTCGGCCTTGTGGCATTCGGCCGCGATACCATTATCGGCGTTCTGCAGAGCGCACTTACCATATCGCCGGATTCACCGGATGTAACCTATGTCGGCGCACTTGATGATGAGATTGCGATCACGTACAGAGGGAATACGATTCATATCAGCATTGACGCGGATGACGGCTTCAACGGCTTTTCCATTACGGATGATGCCGGAGCGGAAGTCGCCTATATTCTGGGCGAGGACGAAGAGACCTATCTGATTACGGACGAGCGTTTTGACGGATTTGTATTATTCCCCATTAGCTTTGAAGGTGCGACTGCTTTTGGAGTTAATATCAACAACCATAACTGGTATTTTACCAATCAGTATTCGTCCTATTACTATATTACGGCCTACGGCAGAACCGATAAGATTGTTATGGCAGAAGAGGCATTTTTCGGCAATTACGAAAGCTTTGC
>DVNP01000056.1 GCA_018714285.1 Candidatus Caccomorpha excrementavium
TCCGGCGGGAATTCCCCCTGCAGGTATGGCACAAGACAGTCCGCCGGTATATACTGCATTTTCTTAAACCGCTTTTTCTCCTTCGAATCTCCCTGGTTCTCCCTGGTCTGAATCCATATCACCGGCTTAGGCAGAAAATACTGCCTGTCCCGGAAGGGGAACGCGTCCGACAGTCCAAGCGTTCCGCTCCCGGCTGCCTTCAGAAGCTCCTTCGCATATCCGCACCGGATCGCCTCCAGGTACAGGGCGGAGAACAGTGTATCGTCCCGAATCGTAATCTGCGCATCCTCCAGGGAATTCTTCCCAAAATGCACTCCGTTCGGGAATTCCAGACGGTACAGTTTATATTCCACGTCTTCCTCCTTCTGAAGCTACTGCTTTGCTGCCCCGGACAGAATCTCATTGCACGCTTCCATCAGCTTCTGCGGAACGCTTCCGACCACAGTCTGAGCCTTAACGTCCCGGAACGCCACCTTACCGTATCCTCTTGAACCGCTGCCTCCCAGATAATCGTACTGCAGCAGCTTCATCCCTTCTCCCAGCGTCTCCATATCTTCCAGGAAATCCTCTTCCTGTTCAATCTCATAAATCATATCCAGATGAAATACGGATCCTCTGATTGTCCGCTCAATCTGTCTGGGATTCGCGACGGCCGTTGCACGGCTGATGCTGTTCTCGAACTTGACCTCCGTCATACTCTGGATTCCGGCGCTCCGCAGCTCCTTTTCATTCGCCAGCACCATGTCCGATATCAGGATCCTGCTTCTGCGCAGGCGGTTCTTCTCAGAGGAACCAAACAGACGCAGCAATCTTTCATCATCTCCGTTTGGCTCCACGACCGCGGAATTATATTCCTTCGCCAGCAGACTTCTCATCTTTCCCTTCAGAGAACTGCCCGGGATCATCGGAAGATTTGTTCGTATATCCTTAACAACCGGCGAATCCACAGCTCCGATTGCGGCAAATGCTCCGCTGCCGCCGATATGCATTCCTGTCTTAACCTCAATCTCTCCTGTAATCTTAATCTTTGCGTACATAATATCCTCCTCTTACTGATCTTTGCCCCCGTAAAACCTGTGAAATGCTACCAGTGCTTCCATGTATCTGCTGAACAGAATATAATTCGCTCTGCTCTTCCCGATTTCCTTCAGAATCTTTAAAATCTCGGCCTCGTCAACCAGAGCCTTTACCTTGGGCTCCCTTCCGCATTCATAAATAAACCGGACCCTGAGATACTCAATCCTGCCGCACACATCCGGATCCAGCGTATCCGCGGAGACATTCAGGATCTGATTATAAATATCCGCAGTCATGGCAAGCAGATTCCGAAGCTTTGAGGTTGTTACAATATTCGCTTTTCCTCTCGGATTCTTTTCCTGCTCCTTTTTCACCAGCATCCGGATTGCCTGATCCGCTTTATCCACATAATTGCTCTCGTTAATCAGCATATCTTATTCCCCCTTCTCTCTCTTTCTGTACGCATATAATGTAATCGCCGTCTTCAGCTGCCTGCAGTCCTCCTCAGACCGGACCCACTCGCACATATTCCGGGAGAAGGACTGATATTTCCTCTTCCGCGGCCCATCCTCCTGCGGTTCCAGTCTGGACAGCAGATAGATAAATCTTGCGAAATTCACTTTCTCATCCTGTCTTCGGATCAGCAGCAGCAAATGATACAGGAAGGACATTCCCCGCTCCTCGAATTCTTCCGTACCGGAGTCCTCAGGGCTGTCGAAGAACGCTTCGATTGTCCTGTATTTCTCCTCAAGCACTCCTGCTTCGAATACATCCCAGGAATAGGTTCCGTCGCTGATTTTCCCGTTCAGCCCGTCAGCTTCATGCCTTTCTCCGTCCTCCAGAAGCGTGACCGCATTCTTGGACGGCAGCCTCTTGGATTCCTCTTCCATCTCTCCTGTCTCATCCGCAATTGCGCTGACAGGATATCCGGGCTCATAGATTCCGATTCCTGCCGACAAGGTCAGCGTTCCCTGTGTGTATCTGCGAAAGCTTCTGCGCAGATCTACCGCGCACTCAACGATATCATTCCAGGCGCCGACCAGGAAGACATCATCTCCGCCGGAATAAACAATGGTGACATTCCTTTTTCTTCCCGGTTTCGCACAGCCATACTGTCCGTTCGCCAGAATATCCCGGATATGATATTTGAAGAACATGGACAACTGCCTGGACAGCACGGCGGTTCTGGAAAGCGTCACATAGCGGTTCGCGTTCTCTTGACTGTCAAATCCGGAAATAAAGGTTTGTCCGAGGTTGTCCACATCCGCTCTCAGCACTCCGATCCTTCCGATCCCCTCCGACGCCTTCGCGAACTCCTCAAAGGTCTGTCCGGTCGTATAATCCCCCGTCCACAGCCTTGTTGCAATGTGATGACCCGTATACATCCGGTTCTTCGCGTATGTCCTGACAAAATAAGGATCCTCCGACATTCTTTTCCTTAAGCTGCTCTCATTATCCGCTACCAGAACATATCCGCCGGGAAGCGGGACACCGTCATCCCCGCCTTCAAACAGAACCGTAAAGAACTCGCTGTACAGAACATTCGCCGACAGCCTTTCGAACTTGCGGCAAACCATACAGACACCGTCCGCATCCACCTTCCCGACCGTTCTGCACACCTTGCACTCTCTGGAATAATCCGTCTTCTCCATCCGGTTCATCTCCCGGATCTCTTCCGCCGTATACCGGCGCAGCTTCTTTTCCGAAACCGCGGCTCCAAGCTTCCGAAACATCTCCGAATAGCTGCCCTGCGGCTCATTCTTCAGTGTATTGCAGCTGCATGGCACAAACGCGCCTGCAATATACAGCGCGTTCTTATGCTGCCGGATAAAGTACCGGTTCAATTCCGCAAGATACTGATCCAGCGTATTCTTCGCCTTCCTGGTATTAGGAAAAAGCAGATAGCAATGCCCTCCCCCCGAATAGATCAGATTCGCCCGCGAGAGATTCATTCGCTCCAGGAGACAGTCTATAATATGCTCCATCAGAATCTCCAGATAGAAGGAACGCGCTCTTAAGGTACGCAGCGCATTTTTGGACGTAATCGTATAGATAAAATCCTGAATTCCCGAAATATCCAGAGAACAAAGAGCAAATGCTTCTTCTCCATAGAATCCGGCGCTGTTTTCAAACAGGTATGTCTTGTAATCGGATATCTCCCGCTCCTCAAGGTATTCATAGATACAGCCTGCCACGGCAGCCGTAAGCTTCACATGATCATACAGGGAAATATCTGCCAGTTCCCCCTTTGCCGTTGAGGACGGGACAAAGGTCAGATTCGCCTCCATAACGGCAAGAAGAGAATTCACATACTCCTCCGTCCAATCGATTCCCTTCAGATTGTCAGTGAGCCTCTGCCGGATCCTGCCATAGAATTCTTCTGTGAACGGCTTCTTCTCTTCGCCCGGATAATTAATCCCGCTCATATCCTCCAGATCTCCGGGACTGTAATACATCTCCTGATGATTGCCGTGCAGAATATTGAACACGCTCTGCAGAGGCATGGACAGCTCGAAGCCCTTCTCATCCTCGTCCTTCTTCCTCCGGTCAGCCGCCGCCGCAATATTATCCGCAAGATATACAATATAGGAAAGATCATGCTTCTCCAGAGACGCGCCTCTAAGCGCCGCGCCATGATGATACCGGACACAGTTTAAAATCTCTCTGTCCTCAAGTTCTACTTCTTCTTTTAAATAATCGAATCCGCTCTGACTGTGATTCCTGTGATCGTCTCCCTGCCGGTATATCACTTTCCCGATATCATGCAGCAGACTTCCCAGAATTAATTTGATCTGCCGATCTGTCATTTTCACCCCTCCCACTCTAACAGCTCTGCGATAGAAATATTGAAATAATGCTGTTAGTATTATATCATTCGGGTGTAAAAATGTAAAGATAATTTTCGACAAATTGAAATATTATCTGTTATTTTCGTACTTTTCAAATCGCCTTTCCGGGTTATGAATGTTTGAAATCATTCAGAATATTAGAAGTGGTATTTTGTAATTTTTATAAA
>DVNP01000057.1 GCA_018714285.1 Candidatus Caccomorpha excrementavium
CTGATCACCAATGAATACCGTGTTCTTTTCGGTCGTATGCATCCGTTCCATTGCCTTCCTGAATCCATTCACGGAAGGCTTATTCGCCTTATGAATATAATTCACATGGATATCCCGGTTAAACCGCCTGACCCGTTCTTCGTTATTATTGGAAATCAGACAGATATGGAATCCCAGCCTCTTAAGCCTTCCGAACAGCTCCTTCGCCCTCTCATCCGCGTCTGCCCCGTGAGGCACGAGAGTATTATCAATATCAAACAAAAGCCCCCGGATACCCCTCCGATACAGCTCCTCATAATCGATCTCATAGGCGGAATCTACCCATTTGTCAGGATAAAATTTCCGAAACATCCATCTTTCCTTTCCTTCTGCGATACCGCAGACTCTTACAGAATCTCAATAAAATAGCTTCTTGTCCATTCCTCCCCGGGCGCTATGGAATTCTCCCATTCTCTGTCTGCCAGACTGCCCTGATAGCCTGCCCTGTCACATCTGCCGTACCATGGCTCGATGCAGATAAACGGCGCATGCTTTCCGGCAGGCGACCAGATTCCGAACAGCGGCGCGTCAAATTCGACCGCCACATAAGCCTTCCGGTCTGAATCAAGCAGCTCAACCCGGTGCGCCTGATTCTGCTCAAAAATCAACGCGTCCTGATCAAAGGTATGCTCTTCAATCGGCATCATGCCGTTCTGAAGCTCTACGACCGCCTTCTCCTCGATTGCCATTCCCTTCTCGTTGATTCTGGTCAGGATCAGATCCCGATCCGAATCAAACCGAATGAAGCAGTCCGTCTGCTTTCCTTTCCGTCCGGGAGGGCACAGAAAGGCAGGATGCGCACCGATGGCAAAATACATCTCTTTGCTTCCCGTATTCTTCACCTTCCAGATCACCTCAATCCGGCTGCCCTCCAGACGATATCCGCACTGAAGTTCAAACTCAAAGGGATAGATTCTTCTGGTATCCTCGTCTGCCTTCAGACCGAACCACAGCTCCTGTCCAGACTGCTTAAACAGCGTAAAGTCCCGATCCCTTGCGAAGCCGTGCTGCGTCATCGGATATTCCTTCCCTTCGTGGCGGTATACCTTTCCCTCCAGTCCTCCGACGAACGGGAACAGGACCGGCGATACCCGGCCCCAGTAGGCCGGATCCGCATCCCAGAGATACTCCGTATCCCCCTTCCTTACCGATACCAGTTCCGCTCCGTGATCCTTCACCGTAATTTCAAGATATTCATTCGACAGCTTTCTTTCTGCCATCCCGCATCCTCCTTCCTCTCATCACCGGGCCGCATAAGCGGCGCTTCCCTTATCTTTTCCGGTATCCTGATTCCTGCCCCGTCAAAGGCAGGCTCCGACAAATGCTTCGAATATTTTTTTCGCATCCTCATGCTCTGTGTATAAATATTCCGGATGCCACTGAACTCCCAGGAAAAAGCGGGACTTTGGACGATATACCGCTTCCGTCAGTCCGTCGGCCGATGTCACGGCGCAGACCATTCCGGGCGCCAGGTTCTTAACGGCCTGATGATGAAAGCTGTTGACCGCGATACAGTCCTTCCCAACAATGTCATACAGAAGCGTTCCCTTCTCCACATAAACGGTATGAGTAACCACCGCTCCCTTCGACTGCTGGGAATGTCCCACACGGGGCGTTCCCTCCGGACGTATGTACTGACTGGGAATATCCTGGTAAATATCTCCTCCCAGACCAATATTCAGGCTCTGGATTCCCCTGCAGATCCCGAGCACCGGCAGATCCCTTTCAATCAAAAACCGGACTGCCTCAAGCTCGACTCTGTCCCGTTCCGGCAATATGATACCGCACTCGGGAATCGTCTCTTCTCCGAACCGAAGCGGACTGACATCCGGACCGCCCGGATACAGAACGCCGTCCACTCTCTCAAGCAGCTCCTTCACATCCTCCGTTCCGCTCTGCAGCGGAAGAAGAACGGGAAGAGCCCCCGCGTCCCTGAGCGCCCGAAAATAATTCGCTGAGATTGCAACTTGGTCCTTCGCAGCGTCATACTGAGGCATGACGCCAATCACCGGTCTGCTCATAATGACTCCTGCCTTCTCACTTAACTCAGATGCTCTTCCCGTATTCTTCCGCAAGCTTCTTAAATGCGGGGAGCGCGTTAATAATCTGCTCTGTCTTCACGCAATACGCAATCCGGACATATCCCGGACAGCCAAAATCATCTCCCGGAACTAAAAGCAGCTCATATTTCTTCGCTCTTTCACAGAATGCCGCGGCATCCGGTTCCAGCGCCCTGACGAACAGATAGAAGGCTCCGTCCGGTCTGACACATTCATATCCGTATTCTGTAAGCGAACGGTACATAAGATCCCGGTTCTCCTTATATACGGACAAATCAGCCGTCTCCTCCACACACGCGGCCGCAACTCTCTGAAACAGACTGGGCGCGCAGACATACCCAAGCGCTCTTCCCGCTCCGCAGACAGCCGCATAAACCCTGCGTTCCTCCTCCATATCAGGAGAAACCGCAATGTATCCAATCCGTTCGCCTGGCAGGGACAAAGCCTTGGAATAGGAATAGCATACCAGAGTATTCTTATAATAATTCATCAGATACGGAACCTGAATTCCGTCATAGACGATCTCCCGGTAAGGCTCATCCGCAATCAGATAAATCGGATGTCCGTATTCCGTCTCCTTCCGGCTCAGAATATCGCAGACAGCCTCAATTGTATCGGCAGAATATACGACGCCGGACGGATTATTCGGAGAATTGATAATAATGCCCTTGGTATGTTCATTAATCCGTGCCTCGAATTCATCCGGATCAATCTGAAAATCCTTCTCTCTGACGGGTACCACAATGAGCTTTGCCCCTGCCGCCTCAACAAACACTTTGTATTCCGTAAAGAACGGCGCAAACGTAATGAATTCATCCTCCGGCACCGTAAGCGCCTTACAGCAGATGCTCAAAGATGCCGCCGCGCCGACTGTCATATACAGACTGTCCGCAGTCAGACGGGTTCCGAATCTTCTGTTAATCGATTTCGCAATGGTATCTCTTACGCCAAAATCTCCCTGAGCCGATGTATAGCCATGCAGCGCAATCGGATCGCAGCTATCAAGCAGTCCGCGAATCGTCTCCTCCACCCTGGCCGGCGCAGGCACGCTGGGATTGCCAAGACTGAAATCGAACACATTCTCCGATCCGATCTCGGCGCTTCTCTTTTTTGCATATTCAAATATCTCGCGGATCACCGAGCGTCTGCTCCCGAGCTCATACATTTTCTGTGACAACATAATGCTTTCCGCTCCTTTTCATGAATTAAGATATACAGGGTCCGGATTCCCTGCAGTCTGCGTTCAGTATAACAAATTACGGTTCAAAATACAAGGGGCTCTTCAGGCAGCCGCCTTTCCCTCCTCCAGATAATTCATCACATCATCCTTAAACTGCTCCCATGCGTCTTCATGCCTGACATAATACAGCGGGCACTCCTTCCCGGTTACATCGTAATGCCTGATAATCCCGTCCCGGTCAAGTCCATATTGATCGCACAGCCACGCCGTCAGCTTAACCAGCGATTCATAGGTCGCCTCATTAAACTCTCCGCTCTCGTCCGGATGACAGCACTCAATCGAGATGGTATAATAATTGGCCTGCCTTGTCGCGTACGAGATCTCATCCAGCGGAATACACTGTATAATTTCCCCTTCCAATCCGATTACATAATGACTGCTTGCCGAAGTTTCCCTGGATTCTGCCAGACTGTTAAAATAATTCCGGTTATTCAGCGCGGTCGTTCCCGGATTCCCGACATAATGAATGGCAATTCCCGTCACCTCTTCAAGCGGAGTCTGAGGTCTGGAGTATTCATTCGGAGTCAGAAACATCTCTTCAATCGTTACTCCGTCAAGCAGATGCGATCCGGCCTCATCCGGTTCATCCGCCTGAGATACTTCCGTGGTCCGGGCCGAAGCCTGGCCGCCCTCTCCTGTCGGTGCTTCCTCCGTAAGCAGCCCGATAATAGCCTGAATCAGCAGCACAAACAGCAGTATCAGGAGAACCGCGGCTGTCCCGAATATAATGCCCGCTGTTATCTGGCGCTTTTTCTTCCGTTTTTTAAGCCATTCTTCTTTACTGAGAAATTCCATAATCCTATACACCCTTTATCCTTAGAATTATATATATTATCCCATATCAGAACGATTTTTTCAATCAAAGAATTATTTAAGAATTGTATAAGAAAGTTGTACTGTTAACAATATTACGGGCGCAGCAGATCTTCTCCTCTGCTGCGCCCATAATAACGCCTCTTATTCTTCCACGCTGTAATTCGGCGCTTCCTTCGTAATATGAATATCATGCGGATGACTCTCTTTAAGAGATGCCGCGGAAATCTTTATGAAGCGTCCGGTCGCCTTGAGCGTCTCAATATCCTTCGCGCCGCAGTATCCCATGCCTGCGCGAAGTCCGCCCATCAGCTGGAATACGGTATCCTCTACGCTTCCCTTATATGCCACGCGGCCTTCCAC
>DVNP01000058.1 GCA_018714285.1 Candidatus Caccomorpha excrementavium
TAGCAGTCACTTCTTACAATTTCATTACGGTCTATGTGAAAAATCAGCCGGCAGCTGAGTTCTTGAATTATCTTCCGGTATCTGCTGAACAGAAATGAAAATGAGAATCTTTCTTATTTTCAGGGGTTGCAGGAAAGCGTCCGATATGGTATGATGACAACTGGTTAGCAACAACTAACCGAGTAACAGACCATGATAAAAGACAGGAGAGAAGGATGGAGAAGAAGGAAGGGGCCTTGTTTGAACGGTATCTGGTTGAGCATTGCGCGCCGACTCTTGCAAATCTGAAGACGGCGAATCTGTTCCGGCTTCCGGAGATTTCAGCGTATGAGCTTGAACATGCGGCTGCAATCTGGAACGCCCGGATGGAGGCGAAAGGAATCCGGATTCTGCTCTTTATGCGGGAAGGGCGGGACGCGCTTGTGTATGTCTGCCGCCGTTCGAGACTGGAAGAGGATTTTTCAAAAGATGGAGTGAAAGAATTTTTAAGACAGTGCGGATACATAGACGTTTCGGTTGAGGGTTCATTAAAACGGCTGGCGGACAGACTTTCGGGGGAAGAGGAATTTCCGCATGAGATTGGGTTATTTTTAGGATACCCGCTGGAGGATGTCATCGGATTTGTTGAAAACAAAGGAAAAAATTGCCTGTATACCGGCGTCTGGAAGGTGTATGGCAATGAGCAGGAAGCAATTCGGTTATTCGAGCGGTATAAAAAGTGCAAACAGATATATCTGAGATTGTTTGGAAACGGAAGAAGTATCGGACAGCTTACGGTAGCTGCCTGATATGAATCATAGATAAAAGAAAGGATGGATTCTTATGAGTAAAATAGCGGTTGTATATTGGAGCGGAACCGGCAATACCGAGGCAATGGCGGCAGAAGCGGCCGCAGGAGCGCAGGAGGCGGGAGCAGATGTGAGTATGTATACGGCTTCGGAGTTTAGCGCAGCGAAGCTTGAGGAGTATGACGCGGTTGCGTTCGGCTGCCCGTCCATGGGGGCGGAGCAGCTGGAGGAGAGTGAATTCGAGCCAATGTTCGAGGAATGCAGGCCGAAGCTGTCCGGCAGAAAGATTGCTTTGTTCGGATCCTATGGCTGGGGCGATGGAGAATGGATGAGAAACTGGGAGGGTTCCTGCGCGGATGACGGCGCGGTGCTCGTATGCGAGAGCGTTATCTGCAATAATGAGCCGGATGACGAAGCAAAGGAGGCCTTAAGAGAGCTCGGAAAAGCTCTGGCAAATGCATAAATTGATTCAAAAAGAGAATACTGTAAGGGAATCAGGAAAGCAGAGCTCAGAAAGAGGTGGAATATGAATTATTTGACGATTGAAGCAGTTATCGGAAGAGAAATCCTGGATTCCAGAGGCAACCCGACAGTAGAGGCCGAGGTGATTCTGGCGGATGGAACCAGGGCGCGCGGAGCAGCACCGAGCGGAGCGTCTACCGGGCAGTTTGAGGCGCTTGAGCTGAGGGATCAGGATAAAGCAAGATATGGCGGCAAGGGCGTATTGAAGGCTGTTTCGAATATTAACGGTGTCATTTCCGAGACCCTTAAGGGAATGGATGTTACGGACATCTACGCGATTGATAAGGCGATGATTCAGAAGGACGGAACGAAGGATAAGTCTGCGCTCGGAGCGAACGCAATTCTGGCGGTATCCATTGCCTGCGCCAGAGCCGCCGCATCGGCTCTGGATATGCCGCTGTACCGCTTCCTTGGAGGAATCTCGGGTAACCGGCTTCCGGTTCCGATGATGAATATCCTCAATGGCGGAGCTCATGCCGCAAATACAGTCGATGTACAGGAATTCATGATTATGCCCGTCGGAGCACCGTCGTTTCGTGAGGGGCTGCGCTGGTGCGCGGAGGTCTTTCATGCGCTGGCTGCTCTCCTTAAGAAGAACGGCCTTGCTACATCGGTCGGAGATGAAGGCGGCTTTGCCCCGGATCTATCCGGCGATGAAGAGGCGATTGCGTACATTCTGGAGGCCGTGAAGCTGGCAGGATATCAGCCGGGCGAGGACTTCGTCATTGCGATAGACGCGGCCTCGAGCGAATGGAAGGGAAGCAGGCCGGGGGAATATGTACTTCCGAAGGCTAAGATTACCTATACATCGGATGAGCTGATCGAGCACTGGAAGAAGCTGTGCGATACGTATCCTATTTATTCCATTGAGGATGCGCTGGATGAAGAGGACTGGGAAGGCTGGAAGAAGCTGACAGGGGAGCTGGGAGAAAGGGTACAGCTGGTTGGCGATGACTTATTTGTAACGAATACGGAGCGCCTGAAGAAGGGAATCCGGTCCGGGTGCGGCAATTCCATTCTGATTAAGCTCAATCAGATCGGATCGGTTTCAGAAACGCTGGAGGCAATTAAAATGGCTCATGCGGCCGGCTATACAGCAATTGCTTCCCACAGATAGGGGGAAACGGAGGATACCACAATCGCCGATCTTGCGGTTGCGCTGAATACCTGTCAGATTAAGACCGGAGCGCCAAGCAGAAGTGAGCGTGTCGCAAAATATAATCAGCTGCTCCGCATTGAGGAAGAGCTTGGGAACGGAGCCGTGTATCCGGGCTTTCAGGCTTTTCGGATAAAGAGATAATCAGCATGACTGAGATGGGAACCGTAGAAGAAGGAAGATTTCTTCTTTTACGGTTCTTTTTTATGGGAAAAGGGATATTATATCCTGCCGATAAGCCTTGGCGCAGGAGAAGATTTCGTAATTCTTTTTAATAAACCTTGTATCGGAACTGAAAATCTGTTAAGATAATCATAATTAAGGAATTGAATTAGGTGCCTTGCGGAAGGAGATGCCATTACATTATGGAAAAAGAGGGGTACACGGAAAGGGAAATGACGCCCTCGGTTTCTTTAACTCAGAGGGAATCCGCAGATGACGGATATGGAATCTGGAATCGGGAAAAGACCGTTTCATATATACAGGAACGTTTAAAACGATTGGATCAGGCAGAGATCTGCGCTCTGTTTCTGATTTCTGCGGGCAGGGATTCCCGTGAGAACGAAGAGGAGAATTCCTGCGCCCGTCAGCAGATCCTGCGTCATATGGCGGGAATCCTGTCAAGATTCTTTAAGGCTTCTGATATTGTGGGATATTATGGAGAGGGCAGATTTGCGGTTTTTTTATCAGGCCAGCTGACAGAAAAGAAGATTCGGGAAAAGGCTGATATGCTGAATGAAGTCTTAAGAATTACATCAGAGGAATCTGAGGAGACAAAACTGTCCAACCACATTGGCATATACATATTTGACAACAGCCAGGCCGAGTCTGGAACTGTCTTCAAAGAAACGGAAGAAGCGCTTGAAACGGCGGAAAGAGCCGGTACAAATCTATATATTAAGGATGAGGTAAAGGACATGG
>DVNP01000059.1 GCA_018714285.1 Candidatus Caccomorpha excrementavium
TCCCGTGCGTATCCGACCTCCTTTGCCATCTGGAGATATTCATCGGTCCGGTTATAATTCATTACCGCAGTTCCGTCACAGGCATCCGCTATCAGGGACTCCAGGATCTCATCACAGGTAGCATCATAAAATGTCGGAATACATACCCAGAATATCAGATCATTCTGCCGGGCATATTCATACGCGCGTTCCATACATTCCAGATAAGAATTCATCAGCTCCGCTCTTGCTTCATCGCCCTCCTCCCAGGCAGGCAGAAGATACGGCTCCACATCCACGATTATTCCCGGAATCCTCCCCCCGGAATCCTTCTCCTGGTTATACTCCGCAATTCTTTCCATCTCATCAAGCAGCGCCTCCGGCTCAAGCGCCCACTCTGCATTTCCTGTCAGCGCAAAGACCTCAATATCCCTGCTCTTCATTCTCCGGATAAAATCCTCTGCTTCTCCGGATTCCAGGCTGTTCTGCGTAAACTCCTGGAAGACCCGGGTAATATCCGCCTGCTCCAGATATTCTCCCAGAGCTTCCTCCGGTTCTGTCATAATCGCTTCATTCCAGCTGAATACGCTAAACCCCTTCCGTTCCTTTTTTTGATCCGCTGATAACAGAATCACCGCAGCCCCGGCCAGACCGGCGATTAACACTCCCAGAACAATGAGTCCTCTCTTCTTCATGACATATTTCCTTCTACTCTATCCTGTCAGAGAATTGCTCCAGGATCTTCTTTCTGGCATCCTGACTTGGAATCGGATGATGGAAATGGAAGCCCTGAATCACATCACAGCCGCATTCCTTCAGAATACGCACCTGATTCTCCAATTCCACCCCTTCTGCCAGAATCGTAAGCCCAAGCTTATGTCCGACCTGTATCATGGAGTTCAAAATCGCCCTGCCCTTGTCTGTCTCCATATGATCAATCAGGCTTTTATCCAGTTTCAGTCCATCTATCGGATAATCCTGCAGATCATAAAACGAGGTAAATCCTTCTCCGAAATCATCCAGAATCACCCGCACGCCGAATTCCTTCATCTCAATTACATTCCGGCGTACCTGAGCGATATCCTTAACCGATATGCTCTCCGTCATCTCCAGAATCAGAAGCTCTCTCGGAAACTGAAATTTCCCGATAATCTCCCTGCACCGTGCGGTAAAATTTTCATCCGCAAACGTCTTTCTTGAAAAATTACAGGACATAAAGAAGTGATCGACTCCCTGTGTATGAAGCTCCTCAAGAAACTGACAGGACTTTTCCATACAGTAGTAATCCAGCTGGGCAACAATTCCCTGTCTCTCCATCAAGGACACAAACCGTCCCGGCATCAGGAAACCCTTCTCCGGATGCTCCCATCTTGAAAGCGATTCTCCTCCTACAATCTGATAATTCCGGGTATCTACATAAAACTGAATGTACAGCTTGAATTCTTCTTTTTCAAAAGCCTTTCCGATATCCTTCTGCAGCCTTCTCTCCTCACTGATCACCCCAATCACTTCATCTGTACAGATTTTGTAATCCTCACCCTCTCTGCAGGCAGCTCTGGCGCACTCGCCGGCATTGAACAGCACATCATTCAAATCCCAGTCCTCTGCCTTTAGAGGATAGATTCCGACAGCCGCTCCGGAATCAAAAGGCTTACTATAATGCCTGGAAAAATTGCGGATCCGCTCAAGAATCGGCATAGCCCACTGAACGCTCTTCTCAACCTCTCCCGACAGTTTCATAACAACGAATCCACCTTCCACCCGGGCCAGAATATCGGTATCCGCTATATGCTCGTTCATTACAACTGCGGTATACTTCAGAAATTCATTCATCTCATCGTGGCTTCCGATTCGTTCCATTCTGGCAGTTTCCAGATAGAAATAGATAAGATGATACAGAATACGGTTCTTATCATTGACATGTGTTTTATAATTACGTTCCAGATAATCAATATTTCCCAGGCCGGTAACCGAATCTGTCTCCCTGTTATCTTCCAGACTCTTAAGACGCTTTCGGTATCGGAAAATGATGACAACCAGAAGCGCCGCCAGCACGGCAACAACAGCAGATAACGCGGCAATCACGGTCCATGGTCTGTGATCCGCGGGCATCTCTCCCGCCGCTTTTAACAGCATTCCAGTTCTCTCCGGCTGACCGGTATTCCAGAAGAATTCCGTCAGCTCCGAAACAAACGACGGAGGCGCAACGTCCGTGAACAGAATCCGATAATCAATCTCCTGTCCGTCCACCGCTGTTTCATAAACGGTAACGGACTGCGTAATGACATGATCATACTCCTCATAATCCGGACAGCCGGATATCAGATCCACCTGCTGATGCTCCGCCAGATCCGCCCGCCGATCCTCTTCACCGGCCTGATAATAACGGACATCATATCCGGTCTGCTCCGAAAACCTGCGAAGCAGCTCCGGTATGACACCCTGATATGACTCTGACTCCGGATCATAATATTCGATCGGATACAGAGACGGATTCCCCGCTACATAGATTATAATCTCCTCGTTCACGCTTCCCCGCTATGCTCCTTTATTTTTTCTGACTTATCCTTTCTCTGGAATAAGGACATATTGACTACGGACAGTTCCGAGCGCAGATTCTCCGCTGACTCCTCCATCTGCTTCGCGTTAATATCCATAGATTTCAGCATATCCTGGAACAAATCCCTGAGCTGGCTCAGCTTTCTTGAATATTTCTCCAGCTCCTTCATCTGTTCTCCGGCCTTCTCCTTAATTTTTCTCTGCGCTTCCTGCTCCTGCTTCTGAGATTCCTTCTTCATAAAAGAGGCGTATTCCTGAGCGTCCAGCAGCGTGTCCGAAATCATCAGATGCCCCTTAAGCTTATCAGCATTCTCCTGCCTCAGCCGCTGAATCTCCTCCTCCAGATCCTTTATCTTCTTCTGCAGCTGTTCTGTATTCTGCGCCATCTGCGCGTCCTTCTCCAGCAGTCTTCCCGAGAATTCCTCTTCCATGGCGGATATATAACGATAGACGCTTTCCTTCTTATATCCCCAGAACCCTTTCTTCAAATCCTCCAGCTTCATCTTAAATTCCTCCTTCATGGTAGCTAATTTATATTAATTTTTTTCCGTTCTATTGTCCCCCAGTTATGCTTTACCCTTCGATAACCCAGTAAAGATACCATTCTGACCCATGCCAGAATGAATCTAAGGCAGGATACCTCTATCACGCAGAGCCCGACTGCCTTAAGCATATCCGGAACGGACAGCTTCAGGTCTATGGTATGTATCCTGGCAAAGAACGCTGCCAGAGACAAAATCGACGAAAAAGCTACATAGATACCAAAAAACAGTATCATAAACGGCACATTTATAAAATCAACCCAAAACGCCAACAGCACAGTCAGAACTCCGAATACCTCAATATACGGGGACAGCAGCTCGTAGATCAAGAAATACAGGTAAGAAACGAAGCTCACCAAACCGTACTTCGGATTAATCAATATCCTTCTGTGACTCATCATACTCTGGAACAGACCAATATGCCAGCGCCGTCTCTGCCTGCAAAGATCCCGCAGATTCTCCGGAACCTGCGTCCAGCAGATTGCGTCCGTCGCGTAGCGTATCCGATAGGGAACCGCACTCTCTCTGCAGTATATGTGAAGCTTCACCACAAGCTCCATATCCTCTCCCATCGTCGTCGTATCATATCCTCCCGCATCCACTACAACACTTTTCTTAAACAGGCCGAAGGCTCCGGATATAATAATACTTCCGTTGAACTTATCAAGCATGATGCGCGCCGCAAGGAAGGAACGATCATACTCCAGTACCTGCATACAGGCGAGAAGCCTGTTCGGCATCCTGTACCGCACGACACGTCCGTTCTTAATCTCTGCGCCGTTGCACGGTCTGACGGCTCCGCCTACCGCAACCACATTGTCATCCTCCAGTACAGGACGGACAATCTTCTCAAGAGAATCCTTCTGCAGTACCGAATCCGCATCCATACAAAGAAAATACGGATATTTCGAGACATTAATTCCCATGTTCAGCGAATCCGCCTTTCCGCCGTTTTTCTTACAGACCAGAGTAATGGGGACCTTGTATTCCCTTGTCTCGTATACAGCCTCTTCCGGCTGGCAGCGTACCCTTTTCTGAATCGGACGTCCGATCTGCTTCATATGGAAGGCATCCTGCATGACCTCTGCCGTCTGATCCGTTGAACCGTCATCGACAACAATAATCTCATACAGCCGGTAATCCAGATCAAGCAGGGAGCGAACGGTTGATTCTATCGTAACCTCCTCATTATGCGCAGGGACAATCACGGAGACCGGAATATAATATCTGTTCGAAAGCTCATTCTTGAGCAGATTCATCCTCTTCAGCCCGTAGAGTTCAGAGGAGCCTATCGTAACAGACAGAAACAGAAATGTAGAATACCCGATCAGATACAAGACAAAAAACACTCCGACAAATATAAAAAATATCTGGATGATATCTCTCATCCCTCTGCCGCCTCCCTTCCCCTCTCAAAACGTTTGGAATCCATCAGATACATAAGCATCTCCCTCGCGTACCGATCCCTGCCGCCTACAATATCAATCAAATCCGTATAATTAAGCCCCTGCTCCTGAAGGCTTGACGCCGCGTTATACCGGACATACCAGTTAAAGCTGTGCATCGCCTCCATCAGGGCATCTGTTACCTCCTTCCCCTGATACCGTCCGAGAGCCGTGGCGCTGATTGCGGCATATTCCCATCTCAGAGGATCCTTATCCAAAACAAAAGCAATCAGCGGTTCTTTGGCCGGAGCATATACATACCGTCCCATATAGCGGATTGCCGCGAACCGAAGCTCCTTATTCCTCTTCTCATCTGTCATAATCCCGAACATCCGCTTCTTATCATTCCCGGTCCTGAACCGGATATAATTCAGGACAGCAAGCTGCGTCCTCAGACTGAACTTCTCAAACTGTTCCCAAAGCAGCAAAATCAGCTGATCATGATCTCCCTCGAATGTCATCAGTCCCTCTGTCAGAATCTTCTCATGAAAAAACGCTCCTTTTTTATCCTGAAGCAGGATTGCCTCCACAATATTCTCCGGACTTCCGAAGGTATACAGCGCATCCAGAGCATTTACCCGGCAGTACAGGCTATCCATCCTCATATATTCTACCATAACCTGCTGCAATCCGTCCATCTGCATTCTCTTTTTTAACTTATGTTTTGCAAGAAAATATGCGAAATAGGCAGCCTGCACACTTTCTCTTTTCCGGTAGACCAAAGCCAGATGCAGAATAACGGGCTGTATCTGCTGAAGATATCCTCTGACGGCCGCATCGGATTCCGTCCGGATCAGATCCGTCATTACCCTGTCAAACGCAAGTAACGTACTGACATGAGACAGCTTACGTTCCAGATACCGCAGATGCTTTTCCTCCACCCTTTCTCCGTCCCGGATCCCGTCCAGCTGCTGTTCAATCCGTTTCATAATCCTTTTATACCTTCTCTCCAGCCTCGGTTCCCTTCCGTTGACAATCATGCTATATATAATATTAAATATGATCATGCTTGCGCATATCATTCCGTATGCATATAACAGAACCTCTGTCCTCATCTAATTTCACCTCCCGCTGCCCTGCCGCTTTACTGAAGCGATGCCCAGTATTCTTTTAAGACATAATAAGATTCCTTCAGCCTCTCATGATATGTCACGGTTTTTCCCCAGCCCTCCAGTTCGAACTCCCCCATGGAGATTCTATGATCCGAATCCCCGGACGATCCGACTCCTACATACATTTTATCAATAGTAATCCATTCTACGCCATAGTTCTCATAATAATCATCATGAATCTTCATTTCGGATGGATTTCCAAAGTTCAGTAGCTGCCACGGAATTCGGATCTCAACATAATCTCCGGAGAATATATAATCCGCCAGGGAATTGAACTCCTCATATTCCGGATTGGCGTTGCCGTAGGTCAGTTTGCCGGTTTCGTAGGTTTCATACGTTACATTGGTATAAATACTGTCGCTGTTATTCAGCTCACTTAACGACAGCGTAATTGTCTGAAGCATCAGGTGAATCTCTTTAAATACCGGCGTATCCTTATCGACCGGATTCGTATACGGATTCATGGCGTGCGTTTCCTGAAGATATACGGCCCGAAGCACCTCATACCGTTCCTGAACCAGAATCCTGCTGTTATCCTCTCCATCAATCACTATAAGAAAATCACAGGCTCTCTCAAAGCTCAGGTCATAATTTTCACAGTAAGTACTTCCGGTTTTTTGCGTGGTATCAATTGGAATATACAGTATATCTTCCTCCGGCTCAAAATCCTGTTTATATATCAAAAAATACAGGAACTTCTCATCATACTTCATAGAAATTTCCATATCGCCGGATGCCAATACCAGATCTTCTTCTTCCCATTCCGAAAGATCTCCGTCTACATAACTGATGCTCTCCTCCTCTCCCGGGTCAAACGCAAGCAGGCCGAAATACTGCTCATTGGTCTGATAATCACTCCAGTACGGCGTATTATCCAGATCAACCGCATGCATGGTGTTCCATGTCCGCTTGAACCATTCATCCTGCCAGGTAAAGACACAGCTGCCCGCGCAGCCGGCTTCCATAATATCCTCATAACATTCAATCAGCGCCTGCCCCTGCTCCTGCTCTGACATATTACCCTGATTTCTTCCGGTATTCGCATCTTTCTGAGCCATTCCTCTTCCAGTCGATACTCCGTATTCCGAAATCACAACCGGAATGCTATGATGCTCTGTCAGCATCTTCAGATAGGTCAGATAGGTGTTTTTCCGTCCGTCCTCTGTATAAGAAAATGAAATTCCCGTCGTATCTTCATAATAGTTCAGATAATCCGGATAATACGGGTACACATGATAAGAGGCGAAATATCCGGATATAAACTGCTTTGTTGTCCTGATATGCTCCACATCTACCTTAGCGCATTTCTTAAAAAATGAAGCAATCTCATACGGATAATCAAACGGATCCGTTGTCGGCCAGTTCGAGAACGCAATCAGTCTCTGCTGCTTATAACGGTTCGACTCATATTCAATGATTTTATCACCGACCTGACACAGCATAGCTTCAAACGGCGTCGCATCTTCTGTTGTATAAAGATTGGTCCCTGAATAGCTGTTTCGATCCGGATATTTATGATCCGTATAAGCTACGGTAACATCCTCCCATTCCACTCCGAGAATATAGCCGATCACCCACTGAGAGATATCCTTCCGATAGCTTCCGGAACCAAGGCCATACCCCAGAGACAGCGTTTTCTGTCCATGGATGATATCAACGACCGTCCGGCAGTCGTCCAGCAGGGTCTGAAGGAAATCATCGTCATAAGCATCTCTGTGAGAATTCTGAACGTAATCATTTACCCATACCCCATGAATCAGCCAGAGAGGTTCTTCCCTTCCCTCATTATACTCATAGAACGCATTATAAAAGTCATCA
>DVNP01000060.1 GCA_018714285.1 Candidatus Caccomorpha excrementavium
GGAGGAGTAATTCAGGAGCCGATTCGGGAGGATCTGACTTATGATGCAGCTCATTCCACAGAGGATCATCTGTGGAGCATTCTGTATCTGACAGGATATCTTACCAGAGTATTGCCGGACAGACTGCCGGAGGGAATGAAGCCGCAAAAGGGCTGTATGGCTCTGAGAATTCCGAATGAAGAGATCAAATCTGTATTCAGCGATACGGTGCAGAAGTGGTTTGAGGACAGGATAGCCATAACAGATCGCAGAGGCCTGTTCCGGAAATGGTGGAACGGAGAGGATAAGGAGCTGACGGAAGAGGTATCGGATCTCCTGTTTGGAACCATCAGCTATTTTGATTATAGAGAGGATTTCTATCATGCGTTTATCACAGGGCTGTTTTCAGGCGCAGGCTATGATGTGAAGAGTAATTCAGAGCAGGGAACCGGACGGGCCGATATTGTTGTCAGGGATCAGGAGCACAGACGCGCGATTGTGATTGAGATAAAATGGCAGGGCAGGGACGATTCCGATCTTAAAAAAGAGTGTGAGGCTGCCTTAAAGCAGATAGAGGACAAAAAATACGGGAAGAACCTTCGGCTGGAAGGTTATACAACCATTCTCTGCTATGGAGCGGCATTCCATGGGAAGACATGTCTGATAAAGCTTGGGGACAGGGTCACCGCGCCGGATCGCGTCTGACTTCCGGCTTCCCCGGAAACCTGCAACAAAGTAATATATTCCATTGCGGTTTAAAATAATCGGATTATAATGACAGGTACAGACCAGATGACAGCAAAGGAGATATGCGCGGGTAACCGCGCGGAAATGGAGGAGAATATGAGATTTGGATGCTGTATATCAATGAACGCAGAGGATGAAATCGGCGAGAAGAGAATCCGGTTTTTAGCGGACGCAGGCTATGATTATTTTGAAGCGCCGATGGTGTCTTTGATGAACCTGAGCGGGGAGCAGATTGAGAAGCTGCTTTCTGTCATCGGAGAGTGCAAAATTGGCTGCGAATGCGCCAACGTATTCTTCCCCGGGACATTAAGACTGACCGGAGAAACGGTGAATCGCGAACAATTTGAGGATTATGTAACGAAGGCGCTTGCGCTTGCGGGCAGGCTCGGCGTGAAGATCGTGGTGTTCGGAAGCGCGGGAGCGAAGAACATTCCCGAGGGCTTTCCCTATGAGAAGGCATATGAGCAGCTGGTAGACGAACTGAAGTTTATCGACAGGGAGGCCGTAAGGAACGGAGTGACGATTGCGATTGAGCCGCTGAACAGGAAGGAGAGCAATTTCATTGTCAGTCTGAAGGAAGGGCATGAGCTGGTGCATGCGGCAGATTTTAGCAATATCAGACTGCTTGCGGACTTCTATCATTTCAATCGGGAGAAGGACGAGCTTCGGTGGCTGACGGATTATAAGGAGGACCTGGTACATATTCATATTGCGAATCCTTCGGATCGCACGTTCCCGACGAAGCCGCTTCCCGAATTCGACGAATTCTTCGCGGAGCTTAAGAAGGCGGGATATGACGCGAGAGTCAGCGTGGAAGCCGGAACGAAGAACTTTGAAGCGGACGCGAAGGAATTCATCCGCATGGCAAGAGAGAGATACGGCTGATCGGGTCAGGATTCCGGAATTCTCTTATTCCGCTCTTATTCCGGGGAGGACTGCCCTTATGTGGAAGCATCCCTCCCCGGATTCTCAGAATATTCCTTCGGGGCAACCCCCATCACCTTTTTAAATACCCGGGTAAAATAGGAGCTGCTGCTGTACCCGCATTCCATGGCCGCTTCGGTTACGGACATACCGCCCGATGTCAGAAGGATACAGGCATAGCTGATTCTTACATAATCGACATATTCAAATATGGTCCGGTTCATAACCTTCTTAAAGGCGGACGTAATATAGCTTTTGCTTAAGCACGCTGCCTTCGCGACCTGTTCTAATGTAATTTCCTCTTTAAAATGAGAATTAATATATTCAATCGCCGGCCGGATTCTCTGGTAGGACTTGTGGAACTGTATTCCCTCTACTGAGGGCATTCCCTCCGCAGAGGAATTCGCGGCGTTGTGATAGCGGTAAAGCATGGCGGCCAGGTACATCAGGGAGGAGTGGATCACCATCTGATACCCCTTCTTTCGCGCCGCCCATTCCCGGTCAATGGTCTGAATGGTACGAACCAGCTCCTGATGAGCCGGATCGTCCGCAGAGATACAGCTCGACACATGGCCGAAATACTGATAGAACGGTTCCATATACCGGCATTCGTTCTGGACGGAATACAGAATCGAGGGATCGAATACCATAACGACCAGGGACAGATCTCCGTTCGTCGCCGCCATATGATATTCCAGATTATTGATAATAAAAATATCGCCCGGACGCATCGGGAATTCTCTGTTCTCGATCAGATACCGTCCAGTTCCCCGTTCCACGTAATTGATTTCCAGGCAGTCGTGGCAGTGGAGGATGGGCGGAAATTCCGGAGCCGCAGAGGTTCGGTACAGATCAAACGGAAAATCAGGGTTCAGCTTAATACTATATCTCATGGGTATCTTCCTGCCTTTCTGTGTGGATTCTCTTTGTGTGGATGATGATAGTTAAGTGTACTATCTGTCTTAA
>DVNP01000001.1 GCA_018714285.1 Candidatus Caccomorpha excrementavium
TGCAACAGATATTAATGAATTTCGAAAGTATTAAGATTTGATGAAATCTGCTTGTGAATCAAGTTTTTTTTGAATTTGATCTGTACTTTTTAAAAGAAAAGTGTTATTATATAGGAGTGGAGACCGGAAACTGTTCCAGAAAGAGATTTTTTAACAGTAGAAGGAACCGAAATGTGCTATAAGTTTCAATTATGACATGTCACAGAATTGACACAAAAAAATTTAATAAATTGTGAAAATTTTGTTGACCATTGTCAAAAAATTGGTTATAGTATGTATATTGGGATGTAAGTTTTTGTAGTTTTACTGCAACGGTACCAAAAATCTAATCACATGAAAGGAAATGGGTATGGGCGAGACAAGGTATCAGAAGAAGGACAATTCAATTATTACTGTAGACGAGATCAAGAGTATTTTGTCTGACTACAGAATCGGTAAGAAGCCGCTTGCAAAGCTTCTTGGCTGGGGTGAAACCACCATTATCCGGTATATCGAAGGAGATGTTCCTACTAACGCTTACTCGGATAAGCTCAAGGCGATCTTAAATGATCCCAATTACTATTATGAGATTCTTCTGGAGAACAAGGACAACCTGACAGGTGTAGCGTTTAAGAAGAGTAAGAAGGCCGTGCTTTCGAAGCTGATGGAATCCAAGATCAGCGTAGCGGCGCAGTATATTATTAATAAGGCGAACGCGGAGATTTCCTCCGGACGCGTGCAGTCGATCCTGTATTATTCGCAGGCGTTCTGCCTTGCGCTGAATAACAGGGAACTGTTCGATGAGGATTATCAGATTACTTATAACAATATGCCTTATCTGAAGTTGTATGATAATATGAGAAGCCGTGGCATTACTGTTCTGGAGCTGAGCGAGGACAGCCTGACCAAGGCAGAGAAGGAAATTATGGACAATGTATACGAAGCGTTTGACTGGTACGGACCGAGGGCGCTGCGTACACTGGCCAACTATGAGAAGAACGCGATGCGTGTATCCAGAGATAAGGATAACAGCAAGGTTATCGCGAAGGATGTCATCCGTTCTTATTTCAAGGAAATCTGCAATCTGTATCAGATCGAGCATCCGGCTGAGATCAGAGAGTATCCCGACAGGAAGCTGCCGGAGCTGAAGAACTGACGGAACGCAGGGTATCGGCGATATAAGCAACATAACGGACGGCCGCAGAAGAGGAATTCTTCTGCGGCCGTTGTTCTGTTACGATGCGTTTTGCTGCTGTTCTTCCGGGCGGCACATTTGGTGTGTTGTTATCGGATATACCGGTTTATTTGCGCTGGGCTCTCTTGCGCATCAGGGGATCGAGAATCTTCTTTCGGATTCGGAGACTCTTCGGAGTTACTTCCAGAAGCTCATCCGTATCAATGAATTCCAGCGCCTGTTCCAGGCTTAGGATTCGGGGCGGAGTCAGGCGAAGAGCTTCATCTGCGTTTGAGGAACGGGTATTGGTCAGCTGCTTGCGCTTGCAGACATTCACCTCTACATCCTCGGGCTTGCCGTTCTGCCCGACTACCATGCCAGAATATACCTTCTCTCCCGGTCCGATGAAGAGGATCCCGCGTTCCTGAGCATTGAACAGGCCGTAGGTAATCGCCTCCCCGCTTTCATAGGCGATCAGGCTTCCCTGTTTGCGGTACTGGATATCTCCCCTGTAAGGTCCGTAGCCCTCGTAAGAGGTGTTCAGGATTCCGTTGCCTTTGGTATCGGTAAGAAATTCGCCGCGGTAGCCGATCAGTCCTCTGGCAGGTATCAGAAATTCCAGTCTGGTATAACCGCCGGAAGCCTGAGACATATTGATAAGCTCACCCTTGCGGGAGCTGAGCTTCTCGATTACGGTTCCGGAGAATTCCTCCGGAACATCTACAATCGCGCGTTCCATGGGCTCAAGACGTCTGCCGCTCTCATCATAGTGATACAGGACCTCGGCCTTGCTGACCGCGAATTCATATCCCTCTCTGCGCATATTCTCAATCAGGACAGAAAGATGTAGCTCACCGCGCCCGGATACCTTAAATGCTTCGGTTGTGTCGGTTTCTTCCACGCGCAGGCTGACGTCCGTATTCAGTTCCCGAAAGAGCCGGTCGCGCAGATGCCTGGAGGTAACGAACTTGCCCTCCTGACCCGCAAGCGGGCTGTCGTTCACGATGAACTGCATGGCAATCGTCGGCTCGGAGATTTTCTGGAACGGGATGGGACAGGGATTCTCGGGAGAACAGAGCGTGTCGCCGATATGGATATTGGTGATTCCCGATATCGCGACAATGGCTCCGACGGTCGCTTCCGGAATCTCGACCTTCTTCAGCCCGTCGAATTCGTACAGCTTGCTGATTCTGACGCGGTCTTTCCTGGACGGATCGTGGGCGTTCACGATTACGACATCCTGGTTCACCCGGATGGTTCCGTTATCCACTTTGCCGATTCCGATTCGTCCGACGTACTCATTATAGTCGATTGTACTGATTAATACCTGGGTATCCGCGTCCGGGTCGCCTTCCGGTGCAGGAATATAGTCAATAATGGTTTCAAAGAGAGGCTTCATGCTCTCAAACGGACCGTCCGGGCTTAATCCGGCGACTCCGGTCTTCGCGGAGGCAAAGACAAAGGGACAGTCTAACTGTTCCTCCGAAGCGTCCAGTTCAATCAGCAGCTCAAGAACCTCATCCACAACTTCCCCAGGGCGCGCTTCCGGCCTGTCAATCTTGTTGATACAGACCACAACAGGCAGATTCAGATCCAGCGCTTTTTTCAGAACGAACTTGGTCTGAGGCATCGGCCCCTCGAATGCGTCCACCACCAGAATGACTCCGTTGACCATCTTCAGGACACGTTCCACTTCCCCTCCGAAATCAGCATGGCCGGGAGTATCAATTATATTAATCTTTATACCATTATAGGATACGGCTGTATTCTTGGATAAGATAGTAATGCCGCGTTCACGTTCAATGTCATTGGAGTCCATGACCCGCTCCTGCACGTTCTGATTCTGACGGAATACACCGCTCTGCTTCAACAGTTCATCTACCAGCGTGGTCTTGCCATGATCCACATGGGCAATGATCGCGATATTGCGGATGTCTTCTCTTTTGATGTTCATAGTATCCTCCATTCATCTCATCAGGTTTTCCGTTCAGGCCGCGAAACCCTTATTTCGCGGCAGCTTTACTATTGTATCATATTTCTAAAAATTTACAAGGGGGACGGCCTGCCGATCGGCCGGGATTCCATAATTTTGGCAGTTTGACATAGGATAAGAAACCGCCCCTGCCGGCATACTGGTAAAATTGCAAGAAAATGGCCTTGCTTGAATAATTTTTAATATTCTGGGAAAAATT
>DVNP01000061.1 GCA_018714285.1 Candidatus Caccomorpha excrementavium
AATTCGTGGAGCAGATGTGCAGGTTGAGCGTTACGCATCCTGGAGTATCCGCGCAGGGACTTCGGGATAAGATTGAGGCAAATAAGACAATAACCAAATCTTCACGGAAGAACGGACAGCAGGAAGGTAACGGAAAATAACTACCATATCGAGATTAAAAAAGAAATAAATAATACAAATATCTGCAAGAATTAAATTTATTATAAAATAACAGCCGTATAAATTGACAAAACAGAGATTGTGTGAGAGAATAGAAAGAAACTAGCATAGAAACGGATGGTGATTGAGAACATGGATGACGATGGTTGTGCGGGTAATATAGACTCCGTTTCGTTATCATGTGATTTTATGGGTAGATAAGGTATAGTCTGGACGGGCGTAAGCCGTGCAGGCTATGCCTTTTTGTGTATTTTTAAGGGTTTTTGACAGGAGGAAAGGTTTGATGGCGGTTCGCCGCCGGCAGGTATAGAAAGGATATTTTAATTTATGATAGGAGCACTTATTTTACAGGTTGTTTTAATATTTCTCAACGCTGTCTTTGCGAGCGCCGAAATCGCGGTTATCTCAATGGGCGACGTGAAGCTGGAGAAGATGTCGAAGGAGGGGAATAAGAAGGCTAAACGGCTTCTGAATCTGACATCGGATCCGGCAAGGTTTTTATCTACGATCCAGGTTGCGATTACGCTGTCGGGATTCCTGGGCAGCGCTTACGCGGCGGATAACTTCGCAGGGACTCTGGTAAATCTGGTACTGGAGACGGGGATTGACATTCCCGAATCCGTGTTAAGAAGCATTTTTGTCTTCCTGATTACCCTGCTGCTTGCTTATTTCAGTATTGTATTCGGCGAGCTGGTGCCGAAGCGCATTGCCATGCATAATACCGAAGCAATGGCGCTTGGACTGTCGGGAATTCTGACCGTGGTGGCAAAGATCTTTAAGCCCCTCGTATGGCTGCTTACGGTATCGGCCAACGGAATTCTCAAGCTGTTGGGAATCAGCCCGCAGGAGGAGGAAGAGGTCACGGAAGAGGACATTCTGATGATGGTGGCTGCCGGTAATGAGAAGGGAACGATTGAGGAAGGCGAGAACGAGATTATTCAGAATGTGTTCGAGATGAACGACACTTCGGTGGAAGAGATCTGCACTCACAGAGTGGATGTTGTGCTTCTGGAGATGGATGACAGTCTGGAGGAGTGGGATTCCTGTATCTATGAGACAAGGCATAATTATTACCCGATATGTGGGGATGACAGCGATGATATTGTAGGAGTCTTGGACGCCAAGGATTATCTGAGGATGAAGGACAGAACGAAGGAGAAGGTGCTTGAAGGGGCAATCAGGAAGCCGTACTTCGTATTGGAGACCATGAAAGCTGATGTGCTGTTCGGCAAGATGAGAAAGTCAGGCAATTATTTTGCCATTGTTGTAGATGAGTACGGCGGCATGAGGGGAATCGTAACGATGCGCGATCTGTTGGAGCTTCTGGTCGGTGATCTGTATGAACAGGAAGATGAGCAGATTCTGGAGATCACAAAGCAGAAGGATGATACCTGGGTGATTCAGGGATCGGCTCCTCTGGATGAGGTGGCGGAAGAGCTTGGCGTTGAGCTGCCTGTGGATGATTATGATACGTTCAGCGGCTACATATGCGGAGTACTGGGAGAGGTTCCGGATGACGGAGTCCGCTTCGAGGTAGAGACGCCGGCGCTGAAGATTCAGGTATCGGATGTACAGGAAAGAAGGATCAAGGAGGCCACGGTAGTCAGAAAAGAGATCAGACAGGAGCCTGAAAATCAAGAAGAGGAAGAGTGATATCTGCGGCGGGACAATATACCGGAACCATCGGAAGTTACGGATGAGGAAATAATGACAGGCAAAGAGAGGCTGAATAATGAGTGAGAAGAAGCGATATGACAGGTTTACGAACGGGAAGCTGAATGAATATGTTGACTGGCTCGATGAGGACGGACGGATTATCAATGCCAGCGACGGAGGAATTATCTATGTGGACGGAGTCTATTACTGGTATGGAATGGTACTCCGGCCCCTGCCGGTGGCCTTTCACGGTCAGGGAGGGCAGACGACTACGGTCGGGGTCGCAATGTACAGCTCCAGGGATTTGTATAACTGGAAGTATGAGAAGGTGATCCTGCGCAGCTCTGATGATCCGGACAGTGAGCTGTATGCGCCGATGCGGTTCGAGAGACCGAAGATTATCTATAATGAGAAAACCGGGAAATATGTGCTGTGGTGCCATTTTGTGAAGAATCCGGGGGATCACGGAACAACTCCCGGAACCGCTGAGGCCGGCGTGGCGGTCTGCGATACGGTCTGCGGCGATTATGAATGGCTTGGACACACGCGCCCGATTGATGATGACGGGCTGGTCAGGGACAGCACCCTGTATAAGGATAAAGACGGTACGGCATATTTCATATATGACCGTGACGTAAATGATAACCGGTGTCTGCATATCGTGAAGCTCAGTGAGGATTACTTAAGCTTCACCAAGGAATACCGGAGGATCGAAGCGGCTTACAGGAGGGAGGCAGCCTCCGTTCTGTACCATGGGGGATATTATTTCATGTTTACCTCGGGGCTGACCGGATGGAAGACGAATCCCGCGAAGTATTTCAGGGCACAGGGCCTGATGGGTGAGTGGGTTGATATGGGAGATCCCTGCGAGGGGGACGTGACCGGCACGACGTTTGAATCCCAGAGCACCTGCTTCCTTCCCGTGGAAGGAAGGCAGGACTGCTTTATCCTCATGGCCGAGAGACATAATACGGAGAACTTTGAGAGATGCTCCTATATCTGGCTCCCGGTGGAATTCCCGACGCCGGATACCATGCGGGTTGCGTACAGGGAGTCCTGGAGCATGGAGGAGGTCTGGGGAAGCAGATAAACATGCCGATTTTGCGCCCCGGACGGATGTCGGTTAACGCTTAATACAGAAGACAGAGTCCCGGATGACATGAGAACAGGGCAGTAAGGTTCCATGCTTTTCCGGGAATTCTTTATTCAGGATATTATCCATGGTCTGGGCGGTTCTGCGTCCCATTTCCCTAAGAGGGGGCTTAATGGTAGTCAGAGCGGGTACGGTGTAATGAGACATCTCCAGATCGTCGAATCCGTGGACGGAGACGTCCTGCGGAACGCGGAAGCCGTTCTCCCTCAGCGCGTTCAGGGCTCCGACCGCCATTAAGTCATTCATGGCGAAGATAGCGGTCGGAGGATCCCCGGAGGCCATTAATTCCAGCGCCTGCCGGTAGCCGTCCTCATAATGCCAGTTGCCGGTCTTGATATACTCCGGGTGGAACGGAAGGTTATGCTCCATCAGGGCGGACTGATACCCGCGCATCCGTTTGTGCGTGGGAACGGAATCAACGGCGCCGCATATCAGGGCAATTCGTTCATGTCCGTTCTCGATCAGATAATCAACGGCCAGCCTCGTGCCCTGGTAATCATCGTAATTAATGCAATAGTCCCCCTTCCGGGTATACGCATAGGTATAGACGACGGGGATCGGAAGATCCGGAAGAAGACTGCCGACGTCTCTCGGGTGCGTTCCGATGAAGATGAGTCCGCAGACCCTTGAGGCGAGCAGCGTATTCAGGTTGCGCTGTATGCTTTTCTTATAGGATTCATCCTCCTCAAGCCCGGTATATCGGAATCCGGGACTTTGCTTCACCTTAAAATCGACCCGGAGATTGCACAGGTTGATGGAGTAGTCATGCAGCTCGCAGTACTCGCAGATTCCGTCTATAATATCTCCGGAAAAGAACGCTCCGATATCCTCCGCAAGGATTCCGATGATCCGGCTGTTGCTGGTCTTTAAGCCTCTGGCAATCGTATTCGGTGTATAATTCAGCTCCCGGATCGCGTTCTGTACCCGTTCCACCGTGCCGGGAGATACTTTCTTGCTGTTATTAATGACATTGGATACGGTCGCTGTGGATACGCCGGCCAGTTTCGCTACATCATGTATGGTATTCATAAAGGTCCTCGTTCTTTCATTATTGTAATTAAATCGTTTAACAATATAGTACCATGAAATGGAATGAAAATCAATTAACAAACAATAATTTAAATTTTTCAACGATTAAAAAGGCGAATTTCATAAAATAATGAATGTTATATTGTATAAATTGTACAATTCATATGTAATAATGAAAATAGGCTTGACAATATTTGGTGCAGGTATTATAATAAAATCAAAATTTAAACGTTTAACAAAAACAAAACATCCACACAACACCGGTTAACGTGTGGTTGTTCTTAGAAACAAAATTGAAACGTTTAAATTGTAGCAGGAGACAAGTATAAGGGAATGGAGATTGTTATGAAGAAAAGACGGAGATGGATATCAATCGTTATGACAGCGGCTTTAAGCGCCGCGTTGTTCGCAGGCTGTGGCCAGGATCAGGAAGGGGATTCCGGTACGGAGGGAGATTCCGGCACATCGGAGAGGATGACGCTGGAGTTGTGGACCAGCAACCGGGACGCGCTGGAGAATGACGACGCATGGTTTGTTACGAAGATTGAAGAGGAGTTCGATGTGAACATTGAGATGAAGTACAGGAATGAGGGCTCTTCTGACTATGTGGAATGGCTGACTCTGTCCATGGCGGGGGATGATGCGCCCGACTGGTTTCGAGATCAGGCGATCGGCCTGACCACACTGACGGATTATGTGGATCAGGGTCTGGTAGCGGAGCTAGATCCGGAAATGGTAAAGGAGAATATGCCGAATTATATGGAATGGACGGCAAAGTACAGCGATATCTTCGGGGATGATCCTCTCAGTCTGTATGCGGTAGACGGCAAGGTCTACGCGGTTCCGGACGCAAAGGTAGATCTTGCAACCTTCTGTCTGATGGGATACCGGCAGGACTGGCTGGATAACCTGAATCTGACAATGCCGGAGACTTTGGATGAATTCACGGAGGTGATGAGGGCATTTACCTACGATGATCCGGATGATGACGGAGTTGATGATACCTATGGCTATATCGGAATCACGGGGGACGCGGACTGGGCCTTCAGCCCGATCTTCGCAGCGTTCGGAACCTATCCCGGTATCTGGTATGCTAAGGAGGACGGAACGATTACCAGGGGAGAGATTGAACCCGAGACGAAGGAAGCGCTGATCTATATCAAAGAATTATATGATATGGGCGTGATTGATCCGGAATGGATGACGATTGATTTTGAACAGGCGAAGAATAAGGTCATCAGCTCCGTAGTAGGATGCAGCTGGCAGAACTGGGGATCGATTCTGGATCCGGCCGGATGGTGGAGTCCGTTAAAGGAGACGGAGCCGGACTCGGGATGGGCCGTATCGACAGGAATTACAGGTGAGAACGGAGATCTTGGAATCATGCAGTTCAATCCGCTGGCAGGCGTTGGCCTTGTATTCAGCAAGCATATGGAACAGGAGCCGGAGAAGATTGAGAAGTATCTGCAGGTATTCGACGCAATCGCGGGAGATCCCGAGTGGCATGAGGCCGAGATCTGGGGAATCGAAGGAGAGACCTTTGTTTTCAATGAGAATGGAGACCGCGAGTATACGGAAGAGTATGCAAGCGAGGCGGCAAGACTTGAATTCGGAATCGGAGCCGCGTACCGCTTCCCGTCCTTAGAGCTGTTCCAGTATGATCCGGAGATCCATGATGCTATCGATTATACCGCAGAGGTGAACGAGATCAGGGCCGGTACGCTGGAAATTATTCAGGGCAAATATGATATTCTCGGAAGCTTCTATCTTCCGATCTGGAGCGATGTCAATGCGGAGCTGCCGGATATGAATGTAATATTCACAGAGATGATAACGGGCGAGAGGGATATCGAGGAATTCGATTCGGTTGTGCAGGAATGGATGGATAAGGGCGGACGGGATGCCATAGCGGAAGCCCAGAGCATCTATGACGAAAGATATCAGTAACAAAGAAGGATCCGATGATTGAGTAATCTGAGGGGAATGCCGCAGGAACAGCGCTTGCTCCTGCGGCATTCCCCGGTTGAAAGGAGGAGGGTCATGAATCGCATTGCCGGGAAAAAGGCGGGGTACGTCCGATACGCTCCCTTATGGAAGCGGATTGTAAAATATAAGGCGCTGATTCTGATGATACTGCCGGCCGTTATATTCTTTGCGGTATTTTCCTATGCGCCGATGTACGGGGTTGTGCTGGCGTTTAAGGATTACAGTATTTCGAAGGGGATTATGGGGAGCGAATGGGTCGGGTTATATTATTTCAACAGGCTGTTTGCCAGCGAACGGTTCTGGCAGGTATGCGCCAATACGCTGATTATCAGCTGTCTGAAGCTGTTCTTCGGTTTTTTTCCTCCCATTATCTTTGCGCTTCTGCTGAATGAGATCCGGACGAAATGGTTTAAGAAGCTGACACAGACTGCTTCTTATCTGCCATATTTTATATCATGGATTGTATTGGCGGGAATTATTAAGTAGATCTTCTCCGCGAACGGAGTGGTGAATCAGATTGTAACAAGCTTCGGAGGAGAATCGCAGATCTGGCTGAGCAAGAAGAGTTATTTCCGTACCATTCTGGTGGCGACGGATATCTGGAAGGGCTTCGGCTGGGGGTCCATTATCTATATTTCGGCCATGTCGTCGATTGATCCGCAGTTGTATGAAGCCGCCTCCCTTGACGGTGCGGGAAGGTTCCGAAGGATGTTTCATATTACGATTCCGTGTCTGATTCCAGTGATCACAATTAATCTGATTCTGTCCATGGGCGGGATTCTGAACGCCGGATTTGATCAGATTTTCAATCTGACGAATTCGTCTGTCAAGAGCGTAGCGGATATTATAGATACCTATGTATACGAGCTGGGAATCCAGCAGAGAGACTATTCTCTGTCTACGGCAGTCGGACTGTTCAAGTCAGTGATTGCAATGTTCATGGTTCTTCTGACGAATTTCATCGCGAAGAAGATTAACGGAGAGGATTATACTTTGTGGTAGGAGGACAGGGATATGAAGAAAATAAAAGTGGGAGACCTGATATTTCGCATTATTAATACATGTCTGATGCTTTTTGTTATTGTCATTACAATCTATCCGTTCTGGAATCAGCTGATCCTTTCCTTCGCGGACAGGGAATATCTGTATGCGGTAGAGGCGCAGTGGTATCCCAAGAGCTTTAATCTTGCAAGCTATCAGGTTATTCTGAAGTACAAGGATATCTGGATAGGATATGCCAATACCATAATCAGGACAGTGATAGGAACCTTCCTTGGTCTTCTGGTTACGGCGATGGCTTCCTACCCGCTGACAAAGAAGGACTTTCCGGGCAATAAGGTACTGACCTTTCTGATTCTGTTCACCATGCTGTTCAGCGGAGGACTGATTCCAAGCTATCTGTTGATGACACAGCAGCTGCATCTGACGAATTCCATCTGGGCGCTGATTCTGCCGTCACTGGCAACGCCGTATAATATCTTTATTATGAGAAATTTCTTCCTGTCGGTGCCGGATTCTTTAGAGGAATCGGCAAGGATTGACGGAGCCGGGTATTTTCGGATCTTCTGGCAACTGATTGTACCCCTGTCAAAGCCGGTTCTGGTGACGGTCGGACTGTGGATTGCGGTCGGCCACTGGCAGGCGTGGTATGACAATCTGCTGTATCTGCAGGATCCGGATCAATGGGGACTTCAGATGATTCTGAGGGAGATTCTGGTCAGCAACCAGCAGACGAATATCTATCAGGCGGTCCGTTCGACCTTCGGATCCGCGGGAGCAGTGGATGAGAGACAGCTGAAGAGCGCGATTATTGTCGTTTCGATTCTGCCGATGATTATTGTATACCCGTTCCTTCAGAAGTTCATGCATAAGGGCATTATTCTGGGAGCGGTGAAGGGATAAGAATGTTGATACGAAATATGGAACGGGGGATAACCTATGCGGGATGTGGATTTGAAAAAGATAAAAATAAATGACGGATTCTGGGCTTCGAAGCAGGAACTGGTAAGGGAGGTCGTGATTCCCTATCAGGAGAAGATCTTAAATGATGGAATTCCGGGAGCTGAGAAAAGCCATGCGCTGGAGAACTTTCGGATTGCGGCCGGGTTAAAGAATGGAGAGTTCTACGGAGCGGTCTTCCAGGACAGCGACGTCGCTAAATGGCTGGAGGGAGCCGCGTATTCTCTGGCCGTTCACCCGGATTCGGAGCTGCTTTCACGGACGGAAGCAGTCGTTGACCTGATTGAGAAGGCGCAGCAGCCGGACGGATACCTGGATACCTATTTTACGATTAAAGAACCGGAGCGCAGATGGCAGAATCTGCAGGAGTGCCATGAGCTGTACTGCGCCGGTCATATGATGGAGGCGGCGGTGGCTTACTATGAGGCAACTGGAAAGGACAGGCTGCTGAAGGTGGCGGAGAGGCTGGCCGATCATATCGGCAGCCGCTTCGGGCAGGGGAAGCAGGAGGGGATTCCAGGTCATCAGGAAATCGAGATCGGACTGATGCGTCTGTATCATGTGACGGGAAAAGAAGCGTACCAGGAGCTGGCGCAGTATTTTATTGATGAGCGCGGAAAGAACCCAGACTTCTTCCGGGAGGAGAAGGAGAAACGCGGCTGGACGTATTTTGGAATGGATCCGGGGAATACCGGGTATAATCAGAGCTTCGCGCCGGTCAGAGAGCAGAAGAGTGCGGAAGGACACAGCGTGCGCGCGGTGTATATGTATACCGCCATGGCGGATCTTGCGGCGCAGACCGGGGATGAATCCCTGCTTCGTGCCTGTGAGACCCTGTGGAATAATATGACGCAGCGGAGGATGTATCTGACGGGAGGAATCGGTTCTACGGCGGAATGGGAAGGCTTTACCTGTGATTATGATCTGCCGAATGATACGGCCTACGCGGAGACCTGCGCTTCGATCGGACTGGTATTCTTTGCGAAAAAGATGCTTGACATTCATCCGTGCAATCAATACGCGGATGTGATGGAACGCGCGCTGTATAACGGAATTCTGAGCGGGATGCAGCTTGACGGGCAGAAGTTTTTCTATGTGAATCCGCTGGAGGTGAATCCGGACATATCCGGGAAACTGCCGGGATACCGGCATGTGCTTCCGGTAAGGCCCGGGTGGTACGCCTGCGCCTGTTGTCCGCCGAATGTGGTCCGGCTTATTATGTCTCTCGGAAGATACGCGTGGAGCGAGTCGGAGGATACCGTCTATTCGCATCTGTTCCTGGGAGGGAGCGCGGATCTGGAGCAGGCATATATCTCAGTGGAAAGCCGGTATCCGTGGGAAGGAAGCGTTGCGTATACCGTTACTCCGAAGAATGGGAAGGAAACCTTCACCCTGGCGGTTCGGATCCCATCTTTTGTCCGGGATGTGACCGTACTTCTCTGCGGGAAGGAAATTGACCGCGGGGGGCTTGAGAGGGAAGGATATCTGTATCTGACAAGAACCTGGGAGGCAGGGGATACGGTGACTCTTACCTTCGGGCTTCCGGCGCGGAGGATCTACTGCAATACCAGGGTCCGGGCGAATATCGGAAGGGTTGCGCTGATGAGAGGGCCTGTTGTCTACTGCTTTGAAGGAACAGACAATGACGGAGACCTTCAGGAACTGATGCTGCCCGTGAATGCGGAAATCAGAGAGAGAATGGAAACCGAAGGCGTTCTGAAGGGAATGGTAACGCTGGCGATGGACGGAATCCGGGTGAAGCAGCGCCGGGAGCTGTATTCGGAGGAGAGGCCGAAGGAAGAGAGAGCTGTTCTGAAAGCGATTCCTTATTTTGCCTGGGGCAACCGTGGAATGAACCAGATGCGGGTGTGGATTCCGGAGACGGCGGATTCGGGAACAGACGACTGTGGGACAAAGAGAACGGCCGGATAAGGAGCGGACTTCAGATACGCTTCGGGAAAGGAGAAAGCGATGGACATTTGTTGTGCGCATATGAAAGCGGTCTTTGATGAGGCAAGGGCCGCGCTGATCTCGCTCCGCGCGAACGCCGGAGAGAAGGAAGAAGGGCGGGAATTTCTCCTGACACCGCAGGAATTCCCGGAATACGATATCTCTCAGGCGAGGTGGTTCGGCAATGTGTTTCTGACCGTATCGCGGGGAGGGGAAACAAGAAGCATGGATACCGGTTCCTCCGCGGATATCCGCAGAATCCGGAAGGAGGACGGAAGAATTGAAGTGGTCTATGAGGGAGAGAGCGCGAACGAGTACGGAATCTCGGGAATTTGGCTCGCAGTCAAATATGAATACGGAAGAGACGGAATCGTGTTCGGCATTGCCGCAAAGAATCCGTCGCAGGAGACGATCGTTTTGGAGAGGCTTGGGATCCCGCTGCTGATGAATCAGTATTTCCGCGGGGATGATACCTACAAGTATGATCATTGTGTTCTGCGTCATACCTGTATTACGGGCCATCATTCCTTCCTGTACTGGGCTGCGTCCAGCGGCAGTATGCCGATTCTTTACGTTCAGGCGCTGGGGGATACGCCGCTCCTTCATTTTTCCTGCGAGACTGATGATCCGGTGTTCGGAAGAAGAGGAAGCATGAAAGGGACGTTCGAGGGAAGCTTCCTTGTCTATCCGGTTCATGAGGACACAAAATATTCCCATCTGGACTGTTCGGACAGCAGGGTTGTGCTGGAGCCAGGCGGCGAAAAAGAATTCCGCTTCTTCCTCGGCATGGCGTCCGGCTATGAAGAGATGGAGCAGGGCCTTGTGAAAAACGGAGGGATTGCGCTGAAGGCGCTGCCCGGAATGTGTGTCCCGGCAGGAGAGGAAGTGGTTCTCCTGATTCGAAGCGGGGAGATGCCCGAGATCCTAATGAAGGAGGAAGGGGACGAGCTGTGCCGGATCGGTGAGAAGAACGGCGTCTATACGGCAAAACTTAAGTTTCACGGATATGGAATACGGAACGTATGGCTGATGAAGGGCGGTACGAAGATGCAGCTGCGCTTCTTTGCCCTGGAGCAGCCGGGAGAAATCCTGCGAAAGCAGGCCGAATTCATTGCGGACAAGCAGTATGAGACGGATGAGTCGGATCCGTGTTATCACGGTCTGCTGATGTGGGATATGACGGTCCGGCACAGGGTGAATTCCTCCTGCAATCCGTTCGGGCCGGACTGGTTCGCGGGAGGAAGCGACGAGATCGGGCTGACAGGCGGCCTCTTCCTGTCAGCATGGAATGTATACCGGCTGGACGAGAAGCAGATCCGTGTTCTGGACGGTTATGTGAGAGACTTCCTGGAAGCGCGGCTGACGGAGCAGCCCGGCAGCCGGGTGCACAGGATGGTTCCGTGGTTCACGATGTTCGAGCCGTGGGCCGGGCACGGGGCGGATGATGTCTGGCGGGCATTTAATTACGTTCATGTCATTAATACGTTCTATCATATGTATCTGATATCCTCAAAATACTCCTATTCTTTCCTTGCGGAGCCGGTCTATTATCTGAAGCGGGCCTGTGAGTATCTGGATGCCATGTTCACCTTATGGATGTTTCCGGACGGAGTGGGAGCAACGAAGTTCGGCAATATGGGAGAGCTGATTCTGGCGCTGCGCCTTGAGGAAGCGCTCCGGAAGGAGGGTCTGATCAGGGAAGCCGGGCGGGTGAATGCCATAGTAAGAGAGAAGGCGGAATACTTCGGTTCGAGGGAGTATCCTTACGGATCGGAGATGGCTTATGACTCTACGGCATTCGAGGCCGTCTACGCATACGGACGGGCAACAGAGAACCGGCGCGTGATGGAGATGAGCTGCAGGGTGGCGTGCGCGAACCGCGGGAAGCAGCCGGTCTGGTATCTGTATGGAACCGATCTTAGGCAGATGGGAGACAGCAGCTGGAATGTCAGCTATATGACACAGCTGGGCGCATTCCCGATCTATGACTGGCTGCTTGGGCGCGGGGAAGCGTATCAGGAATTATGGAAGGACGAAAAGGCTGCCGCAGAGATTGCCGGGCTGTGATATGCGTCGTATCTGGCCGGATTCGCGATTTATAATTCGGGCGGATTCTGGTCGGAAGACCCGGAAAATGAAGGCGCGTCGGGCTGGATTGTAGACGGAGATATGGGAGAGTTCACAGGGATGAAGGATCCGCACAGTCCTTATAAGAAGGGACTCGTCCCCATGTCGGGAGAAAGCGCGCTGGGGTTCTTCGGAGCGCTCCAAATTGCGGCCTCGGCCGTTGTGGATCATCCGGTGCTGGGCCGTTACGGCTTCGGATGCCGAATCGAGAGGGAAACCGGAACAGAAACCATTATTCCGACAGATGGGCTGGGCATCCGGATGCATCATCTGCCCGGAGGATGGTCGGTTGTCCTGGACAGAGATCGGATTGAGAAAGCAGTATGGGACGGAAAAGCACTGGAGATATGGATTGAAAATCTGACGGGGAATCCGCATTCCCTGACTGTCAGTCTGACTAAATCCGGTATCAGTCATACGCGGGAGATTGAACTGGAAAGCGGAGGCGGAATGATCGCTTGCTAACATGTAAAATCTGAGTATAATATAGGTAAAGCTATTATTGGTTATGCTCAGGAAGAGGTGATATTACATGAAGCTGCTTTATGCCGAGGATGAAATCAGTATGTCCGAGGCTGTTGTGGATATTCTGTCTTACCATAAATATATCGTAGATGCCGTATATGACGGCGCGGATGCGCTTGCGTATGCGCAGGAGGGACATTATGACGGAATCATTCTGGATATTATGATGCCAAAGCTTAACGGTCTGGAGGTTCTGCAGACGCTGCGCCGCGCGGGCTGCAGAACGCCGATTCTGCTGCTGACCGCCAGGGCCGAGATTGAGGATCAGATTCAGGGACTGGATCTGGGAGCGGACGATTATTTGCCGAAGCCCTTTTCCATGAGTCTTTTGCTGGCCCGCGTGAGAGCCATGCTTCGCCGCAGGGAGGAATTCACTCCGAATATTCTGACCTGCGGCAATTTGTCGTTGAATCAGCAAAGCTGCGAGCTCTTTGCGAACGGGCAGGCATTCCTTCTTCCGAAGCTGGAATATCAGCTGATGGAGCTTCTGATGCTGAATCAGGGAATCTATCTTCCGACGGAAGAGCTGCTTGTCAAGGTCTGGGGATATGATTCGGATACGGAGCCGGGAAGCGTGTGGGTCTATATCTCGTATCTGAGAAAGAAGCTTCT
>DVNP01000062.1 GCA_018714285.1 Candidatus Caccomorpha excrementavium
AAACGATTTCCATATCGTCTTCAGTCCCAGATTCCCCGCCTGATATTTCTCAACAACAAAGTCTGCCAGAGCAGGACCGTTCAACATATCATAACCGCCTTGTATCACAATCGGCGGTTCGCTGGTCCCTCCCGCTTTAATCCCTTTCTCCATCCCTGCAAGCCTCTGATTCATGTCTTTCATCACTTCAGCCATGGCAAGGAGCTTCTCTTTCGCTTCCTTCCCTTCTTCCCCGATCCATCCGTCCTCTCTTCCTTCCCGGATTGCCGCTTCTTTCCGGGTGATGGCAGGAAGCGTTTCCCAATAGAACAGATATTCCCTTGCGTCATATTTCTTCAGGTATTCGAAGAGCTCCTCATTCAGCCCGCAGGCATCCAGAATCACCTTGCGATAATCCTCTTCCCCCTCATAAAGCAGGACATAATTCTTCACCTGTTCATACTTTACAGGATCCTCATCCCGCAGGAATGTCTCATACCAGCTTTTCACATAGGATCGCGCTATCCGGGCGTTCCACTGATACTGATCGTGGAACTGCTTTGATATCCTTAAGACCAGATAATAAGGATTCCTAATCCCGATACACTCCTGCGTTATTCCGGACAGAAAGTTAAGATATTCCGGCCGCATGGTTTCCGAAAGGCTGCCGTACAGTGCAAGAAGCGCATCTGTTTCCTGGTCTGTCAGCTCCTCCGGAGCTGCTCTGTGGAAGACTCCGGCATCGGTTTCATAGATATAGACTGTCTCATCCTTCTTTAACGAACCGAACAGGTTCCGGTACCGGAATGTGAACAGTTCTTCCGCATAATGCATGGTTTCCTCATAAGGAATCCCGTTCTTCGCAAGCAGCTTCTTTGAGAACAGCTTTCCGTAGATGCTCCTGTCTGCTTCCGGTTCCTGCCTGAAGTTCTTCCCGTCCGGAATGTAACAGCCTCCCATCGTGCAGACATCCGAATTTTCCGCGGCTTTCATCAGGGCTTCGAGCGTATTCTCCGTCATGACGGAAGTAATGCTGCAGAAGAACAGATACTCTCCCTCTGCCCGTTCGACTGCCTCCCCGATTCCATTCGGACAGATCAGATATTCCTCCTGCAAAAGCTCCTGTTTATCATATGCCCCTGCAAGGAGAATCTGTATCTTTTTCCAGGTCTGTCTCCGGATGGAGTGAATACACCGGACCAGATAGGTATGATCCTCTGCTTCAGGAATGATAATACTAATCATGTTCTCCATTCTATCCTCTTTCCTGCGCATTTCGCGCATGACACTATATTTTCCAGTCCATTACCAGCTTATAATCAACGATTTTGGACTGGTTGAAAGCTTTATGTATATCATTGATATTCGTGACCGGAACGACTTCCGAGATCAGCAGCGCCATTCGATCGACAAATTTCTGATTCTGTTCCATAATTGCTTCCGCTTTCAGAAAGTCCTCGCGCGTAGAACGGCTTCTTCCGATCAGCGTCAGCCCTTTTTCCAGAACCATACGCGTGTTAACGGGAACCGGCTCCTCGCTGACGCCAAGCAAAGTAAGGATCCCCTCCGGCATGACGGTATCGATCATCTGGGCAATCGCGCCGGCAGAGGCCTGTCCTCCGACACATTCGAATCCGTCGTCAAAATGCATGGAAGGCGTTACCTGATCCACGGTCAGACATTCATCAGCGAACTGAAACATATTCAGCTTGGTCCGGTTTGTCCCGATTATCGTCAGATGTGTTCCGGGAAGATAATATTTTAACAGACTGCACACCACATACCCCAGCGCGCCGTCGCCCCATACCGCGACTCTTTCCGGCCGGTATATAGCGCGATCCAGATAATGTGTGACGGCATGGACTCCGACACTGATGAATTCCGTGATGGAAGCGCATTCTCTGCCGATGTTTCCGCAGCGGATCAGCTGGGAATGAGGCAGGCTCAGCATCTCCTGCATGAAACCGTCCGCCCGGCTGGAACGGAACAGGCTGTCCAGCCTGTAATTCTCCTGATATTTCTCTCCCTCTCCCGGTATATTCGGCAACAGGATCACCCTCTCGCCTGTCCTGAATTGATTGCTTCCGTCATGAAGAACGATTCCGCAGGCTTCGTGAATCAGCGCAAGCGGGAGTCTTTGTTTTAAGACCCTGGCGTCTCTGAGGCCGAAATAATACCTGATATCCGCCTTACAGATGGAGAGTGTGTCAGGCTTGACCAGCACATTTTCTGTATTATAGTCGATATTACTGCAGAAGGTATCGATTGTTAAAGGTGAAGTTAGTTTATATTGAATGTTAATCACTTGTATATTCCCCCATCATGGTTGCAGCCATTTTTAAATCAAACGGATATGTAATCTTGAAGTTCGTGACCTCTCCTTCTACCAGATATACTTTATGTCCCCGCAGAAAAAACATCTTGCATGCGTCAGTCACAACCTCAAGCTCCTCCGCTGTCATGCCTGCATAGACCTCATCAAACAGCCCGAGCCGGAACGACTGTGGAGTCTGTCCCTGATACATATACTTTCTGACCGGCACGTCCGTAATATATTCCTGATTATCTGAGCGGATAATCGTATCCGTAGAGCCGAATACCGTATCGCAGACACCGTATTGCCTCGCGGCTTCCACATTATCGCTGATAATCCGCAGACTTAAGAAGGGCCTTACCGCGTCATGAGTAACAAGGATTGTGTCCGGTCCCGCCTTGTAGACTTCCTTTGCCTTCTCTGCAATATTC
>DVNP01000063.1 GCA_018714285.1 Candidatus Caccomorpha excrementavium
GCAAAAGAAGCGCTGCCGGACTCTTCCAGTCGGAATCTTTGCAGAAAGAGTCCGGATTCCGGTTGTAATCCCGTTTCGGGAGGAGAGGCTGTTCCCCGCGGCCGTCCTGCTGACTTCCCTGCTTTCCCGTGCGCATCCGCTGACCCGGTATGAGATCTTTCTGATCTGTACGCATCCGGTTACGGAACAGGGAAGGAAAGTATTTGAGATGGTTGGGAGAAAATGGGAGAATTGCCGTATGGAGTGGATTTATTCAGACCATGACGGAGATGACGGGAAAGGGGAAATCCTGGAAGAGGACAGCTGTATATTTGAGCTTGGAGACCTTCTTCCCGGACTTTCCAAATGTCTTTATCTGAGGGAGACCGTGACAGTGCTGTCTGATCTGGAGGCGTTCTGGCGCGCCTGCAGCGTGGATGATTACGAAATCGCCGGGATTCCTGCGGGGGATTATGATTTGACAGCCCCACGGCGCAGGGTCCGCGCGGATCTTTTGCTGGTCCGCCCGGATTGTCTTCGAAAGCGGGGAATCCGGAAGAAGGCATTTATCATGGGGAAGAAAGGGCTGTCTGCGGAATGGATCCTTGCAGAACTTCTGGACGGGCAGATTGCATACCTGCCGCCGTGGACAACCGCGACAGAGAGTCGAAGACCCTGGGACGCGGAAGGAATACCGCTTCGGGAGAGATTATCCGGACGGGCATTCCTGCTCTGGGATCGGGAGGTTCCCTGGAAGAATCCGTTTGTATCCGGCGGAGGCCTGTGGTGGGGAACGGCCTCTGCGGTTCCGGACAGTATTATCCTGCCGGATTCCTGTATTCCGGAACAATGCGGGAATCAGGAAACCGCGGCAGCCGCGGAGAAATCAGGGACAGGACAGGAGAGATCCGGCAATCCTTCCGGGGATGTCCGGAAGCAATCGGGAACGTTATCCGGCCGGGACGCGTGGCGCAGCTACTCCCTGCTTGGGAAGCTGCGCTTTTTCTATCATCATAACGGACTGAAGAATACGCTCCGGTACGGCATCAGAAAACTGTCCCGGGGCATCCGGGCCCGGGCGGCCGGCAGGAGAAGGGGGTTATAGGGATGGCTGCCGTATCAGTACTGATACCGGTTTACAATACAGAAGCTTATTTAAGAAGATGTCTGGACAGCGTAATGGGTCAGACATTACAGGATCTGGAAATCATCTGTGTGAACGACGGTTCAACGGACGGATCGGCAGATATTCTGAGAGAATATCAGAGGAAAGATCCCAGAATCCGTGTCATCACAAAGCCAAACGGCGGGCTTCCGTCCGCGCGGAATGCGGGACTGGACGCTGCGGCAGGGGAGTATGTCGGGTTCGTGGATTCGGATGACTTTCCGGAACCGGATATGTTTCGGAGACTGTATGAAGAGGCGAAGAGAAAGAACTGCGATGTTGTAGTCTGCGGGGCAATTCCGGAATCGGAGTCCGGGCAGGAGGCAGCATTGGAATCCGGGCAGGAAGCTTACGGATGGACAAAGCCTCCCGAATGGCTGACACAGGCGCTGTCTCCGAAGAGAGCATATTACAGGAAATGGAATCCAAAGCTGCTGCTTAAGGAATCCGGAACCTGGCCTTTTTTGTGGCGGACGCTGATTCGAAGAGCTCTGATCGAACGGCATTGCCTGAGACTGGATGAGACGGTGCTGCTTGGGGAGGATACTGCGTTTTTATGCAAGGTCTATCCGAGAGCGCATAAAGTCGCGGTGCTGCCGGACAGGCTGTATCATTACTGCTGGAATCGGACAGGCTCCCTGATGAACAATGCGGGATACCGGGATCGGGAACAGAGAGCGCACGGCCATGTCAGACTGGCGGCATCGGCTGCCACAGACTGGCGCGGAAGCGGGATCACGGCAAAACAGATAGGAGCGGCATTTCCGGAGTGGATGCTCGGACTGATATATGAAGATCTATGTACCGTTTCTCTGCGGAAGAGAGCAGGGCTGGCGCGGGAACTGGAGCCTGTTTTTGACTGGTATAAGGCCGGAAGGGGAGGAATTTGGAGAAAGCGTCTTAAGGCATTGATTGAGATAAGTCAGACGGCTCCGGAGGACTTGAGCGAACCTGCTCTTACTGTCATCATTCCCGCAGGCGGGAGAAAAAGGGAATTAAGACAGGCAGTCCGCCGTCTCTGCGGACAGACAGGGAATCATGAGAAGAAGGGTTTGGAGGAAATTATTCTTTTGGATTACAAAACAAGCCCCGGAACCGATGTTTACATAGAGAAGCTTCTAAGCAGGAACGGACGGATCCGGCGATATCCGGCATCCGACGGCTCCCTCATGGAATGTATCCGGGAAGGAATGATCATGGCAGAAGGAGACCGGATTCGGATTTTGCTTCCATCCCTTTGTCCGGACTGTCCTGACGGTTCCGGCTCCGCCCTGATCCGGGGGCACCTGACCCGAGACCCTTCTGTCCGGAGATTCCTTCCGGAAAGAAACGGCAGACCTTCGGGACTTCTGAGAGAGGAAGATCCGGAGCAGCTGTTGGCTGACGTTCGGGAAGCGTTCTCCGTACGGGAGAGACAGGAGGAACGGATGCTGGAAGGGTTGTATCTCTGGCTTAGCGGAGAAGAAATGAGGAGGTATCTGCTTGCATACTGCCTGCGCGGGCAGAAAGAAGGAAGGAAGACGGCGGCGCTGCTGCTTCGGATCCAGGCGGTTCTGACGGAAATGGCAGAGAGAGGATATAAGGTGCGGGAAGACTGCGGATCCGGCGTACGCCCGCTTCTGTCGCTTATTGCAGAGTGTCTTATGGCGATGGAGGACAATAGAGAAAGGGGAGATCGGAAGAAGAAAGGGGATTCCGTACGGAAGAGATGCTGAAATGGGAACGGCAGATACGGAAACGGGACGGGATATATGGAAACACTGCAAAGAAGCTGTATTTTCAGACGTCTTTATCTGGGATCTAAACGGATGAGATAAGGGGAAGTCTGTCCAAGTGGATTCCCCAAGTAAAGTTACACTATCGTTTTTCATAGGAACAGTTGAAACTGCGCCTGTGAAGTGTTATAATAAATTGTATGGTTATGCATGAAAAGCGGACCTGCCATATAAGCTCTAAGACAGGGAAGGAATGGAAAAATGGCGTTTGATTTCAAAAAAGAATACAAAGAGTTTTATATGCCAAAGAATAAGCTAAGTATCGTTACGGTGCCGAGCATGAATTATATTGCTGTACGCGGACAGGGCGATCCGAATATAGAGGATGGAGAGTACAAGCAGTCCATTGGTCTGCTCTATGGCATTGCTTTCACCATTAAGATGAGCAAAAAGGGCGATCATCTGATTGAGGGGTATTTTGATTACGTTGTGCCGCCGCTGGAGGGCTTTTGGTGGCAGGATGGTGTGGATGGTATTGATTACGCACACAAAGAAAATTTCAAATGGATCTCCGTCATTAGACTTCCTGATTTTGTGACGAAGGCTGATTTTGACTGGGCGGTTGAGGAGGCAACGAGGAAAAAGAAAACCGATTTCTCCAGGGTGGAATATCTGACTTATGACGAAGGATTGTGTGTTCAGTGTATGCATATTGGTTCCTATGATGATGAGCCTGCCACAGTAGTGCTGATGCATGAGTATATGGAAAGTCAGGGTTATATTCTGGATATTACGGATAAACGGTTGCACCATGAAATCTATCTTAGTGATGCAAGGAAGGTCGTCCCGGAAAAATTAAAGACGGTAATTCGCCATCCAATAAGAAAGGCGTAAAGATTAAACGGACTGTAAATGAGAAGTAGGAAGGATTTCATAAGTATCTCTACAATACAAAGAAAGATTTTCAGGAGGTAGATTAAATGGAACGAGTAGTAAAATTTTTGAAAGACGCAGAGGTCTACTATCTGGCAACCGTAGAGGGAGATCAGCCGAGGGTGCGTCCGTTTGGTACGGCGCATATCTTCGAGGGTAAGCTCTACATACAGACAGGCAAGGTCAAGGATGTGTCGAAACAGCTGCTTGCAAACCCGAAAGCGGAAATTTGCGCTTTCAAGAACGGAGAATGGATTCGTATAGCGGGTGAACTGATTGAAGATGACCGGGTGGAAGCGCGGCAATCCTTGCTGGACGCTTATCCTTCCCTGCAGAGGATGTATGCGGCGGACGATGGAAACACGCAGGTATTCTATTTCAGAAACGCCACAGCCACCATCAGTGCTTTCACGCATGAGCCGGAAGTGATTCGTTTCTGACAGATAGGTGAAATTAGTATCTGCAGGATATTTTGGTTGATATTGATGATAGAGATAACCTTCAGCGCAATTCTCATTTATCGGAGAGTTTGCCGCTGACTTAAACAACTAAATACATCCACATCCACTGAGAGCAGCTATTTTCAATCTGAAAACGGCTGCTCTCGATTTTTTATAAGTTGATTAAGCTGGCGGTTAATTCCGAACGTTGTCGG
>DVNP01000064.1 GCA_018714285.1 Candidatus Caccomorpha excrementavium
CGTTCCTGAACGTGATTTTCCGGAGATATTTTGGTATTTCGGAACGGTTCTTGGCGGCGCAATCGCCGGTTTGTCCTTTAACGCGGGAGAGGCGGGAATCAGCGGAATCATTATGTGCCTGCTGTCCAAAACGCTTTTAATGGCGGTGTTCGTCCCTGTTTATCTGCTGTGGAGTGTTATAGGCAGGCAAAAGCTGTGGCTTTCCATGGCAGGTTCATTTGCCGTAGGAATGCTGTTCTTTATGATGATTCCCACGCTGACGTCTCTGAACTCCGGAATCACGAATGTGATAATATGTCTGATCGGCGGCGTGTTGTTTAGCGTCGGACTTGGCGCCGTCAGCAATGCAGTATTAAGAAGAACCAGCTTGGTATAACGGCGCTTTCTTTGGAGGCGACAAAGAAATATCGAATATTATTTGGCAGCCTGTTTTAGAAGCATAAGAGACAAGAAGTGCCGATACACAGTGGAAGCTGAGTATCGGCATCTGTTCATCGCTTTAGATTTTGATTTTCCAGTACCCAGATTTATCTGACCCAACTCTTTCAAGCAAGCCTTTTTCTTTTAACTTTTTAATTCGTCCGAAAACAGCCTTTCTTCCGATATTCAATCTATCAGCAATATCTTGATAGGTATAAGCGGGATCTTCGGAAAGAAGTTCGAGTATCTGACGTTCTTTTTCGGTAAAATTTACAGTTCTATTTACAGTTCCGTTTACAGTTCCTTTTACAGTTCCAGTAGGACCATGTACAACTCTATCTTCCGGCGCAATAAATTTGATCATAACAGAATTGCCGGTAATATCATACTCAGGCAACGGTACATTATCCTCGCGGCAGGCTTGACAGATTTTTTCGATGCCACGTCCCCAACTCTCAATAAATCCGGCGAGATAGTACACATGGGCAATATTGGGATTAAACGGCTCTGAGGAGTGCTTTTCCATCAGCTTTTTTACAGACCAGCTTTCCGGGAGACTACCACAGTTCGCAATATAAAGCCTGTCATCATACACACTTACTTGGATTGGAATACCACGGGCATAGTCCTTATGGCATAAAGCGTTCAGCAATGCTTCACGAAGAGCCGCATCTGGGACGAAGTATCGCTCAATTCGCTGCATTCCTTCGTAAGTGATTTTGGCTTTCATGTATTTGAGATGGACGGTTTCAATAATTCGATCAATTTGATCGAGCAATGATCCATGAATTTCATCTTGATAGCGCAATTCCGCATCATTCTCAAAGAAGCCAATTTTTGTAAATGCCCCAAGCTGCCAAGTTTCCGGATCGTTCGCAAAAAGGAGCATGGCGGCGTTAGTCAGATAGCCATTATTCATCAAGTGCAGCTTTTTCATCAGAACTTCTTTGGATTCGTCCAATGCGCTTCCTTCAATGCGCCCTTTTTTAGCCGCCCATTTTTTGAAACGGTTTACCACTCCATCATCAACATCATTAAGGGTAAAAGCGGGCAGAGGGAGGTTGTCCCAAGTAGCTCCCTGTTTGCGCAGAAGGAAGCTTTCCAACTCCAACCCAGTCAGCTTTTGATTGGTACTGCCGCTGCGGTAGTAGTAAGTGCCTTTATAGGAAATGGCGATTTGATAAGGCTGTACAGAAATTTCAAGGTATTCCTTATCGCCATCAGGTATTAGATTAACGGGAACAATAATTCCCAGAGCATCTCGAATTTTATTTGGAAGATCTTCGAGAAGCTTACGGGAGTTTGCCAATATTACAGTTTCGCCATAGTCATTTTTGCCAATATAAAGCGTACCGCCTTGCGCATTCGCAAAACCGCAAATCCATGCAAGGTATTCATCCTTCCAAATTTCTTTCCATTCTATATTCTGCTTTTCAGGCATGGTATTCTTCCTCACATTTCATAATATACTTCCCGCTTTTAATACGGACATCTGCAGGCTTCTTTGCATTTTCCGGAATAATCCATGTATTATCTGCTTTCTGCACATCAGGAATCCGGCCCTCATTGCACAGGACTCCCACACGCCTGGCAGAAATGCCCCATTTTTTTCCGGCTTCTGCAGCGGTCATAAATTTCATAATCGGCCTCCTGACAGCTTTGCGGGGGGATGTCAGAGGAGCGGTCTTTGGCAGGGATCAGTCATCTGACACGCGGATCAGGTTGCTGACATAGGGGCGTTCTCCGGATAATACCTCATCATAGAAGTTCTGCTTCCAGTCAATATAGGCGACACATTCCTCCAGCTCCTGAATGGAGATCCGCAGAGCTTCCTGCTTCCTGGCAAGCATTTCCTTTCGCTGCGGAATGGTTTTCTCTCCCTGCAGGCACAGATTCAGATATATCTTCATTTCTTCAATACTCATGCCGCACTTCTTCAGGCATACCAGATCCCGGATCCATTTTATATCCCGCTCGTCGAATACGCGCCGGTTGTTCCTGTCCCGCTTTACATTCGGAACCAGGCCTTCGTTGCAGTAATATTTCAGGGCCTGATAGGTCATGTCCGTTTCCCGGCAGGCCTGCATCATCGTATACATAATTCTCCTCCGCTTCTTTTGTTCTGGGCAGCGGATAGATATCGGAATCCCTTCTGCCGTTCACAAAAAAATCACAATTTTTTTATAAAAGTTCTTGACCGGTTGTTACTACCGGATATTATAATCGATTGCATGAACCGATAGCTTCAATCGGATTATAACAGGAAATCAGGCTCCGCGCAAGAAGAACCTGAGAACAGACAGAAGAATTCAGGAAAGAAAACGACAGAGGATTTTATCTCAGAAGGAGGAAAAATTATGAATCAATTTACATTTTCTTATCCCACAAAGGTGTATTTTGGCAAGGGAGCTGCGGCGGAGGCTCTGAAGCAGGAGCTTCCCCGGACAGGGAAGACCGTAATGCTGGCATACGGCGGCAATTCATTAAAAAAGAACGGAATCTATGATGAGCTGAAGGGGATCCTTCTTCAGGCGGGGAAAGAAGTAGTGGATTTCTCAGGAATCATGCCGAATCCTACCTATGCCAAGGTACAGGAGGGAGCCAGGCTGGCGGCGGAGCGCCATGTGGACTTTATCCTGGCCGCCGGCGGCGGCAGTGTTATTGACTGCTGCAAGGTGATTTCCGCGCAGGCGGGGCTTGAAGAGGATATCTGGGATATGGAGTATAAGGCCGGAAAGTTCCCTGCAGGGGGAATTCCGATGGGCGCGGTGGTTACCGCATCCGGAACCGGCGCGGAGATGAATTCCGGCGCGGTTATTACCTATGAGGAAAAGCTCTGGAAAGGCCCGATTGTCGGAACGGCCGCTTCCTTTGCTGTTCTTGACCCGTTCTATACCGCTTCGGTTCCGCCGATTCAGGTGCTTTCCGGAGCCTTTGATACGCTCAGTCATGCAATGGAGACGTATCTGGGCAATTCTGACCAGGATAATGTATCGGATGATGTGGCGCTCGCAATTATGAGGAATACGGTTGAGAATATGCGCCGTCTTTTCGCGGACATCAATGATATGCAGGCCCGCGGAAATCTGATGTGGGATTCCGCCATGGCGGAAAACGGGATTCTGAAGGCAGGCAGGCTTACTGATTTCCAGACACATCAGATTGAGCATCAGCTCGGCGCTTATACCGACTGCAACCACGGGCAGGGGCTGGCGGTTATCCAGCCTGTCTATTACCGTCACATTGTAAAGGATGCGCAGGATAAATTTACCCGTTTCGCAAAAGAGGTATTCGGCGCGGATACGGCGGAAGAGGGCCTGGATGCTCTGGAAGCATTTATCAAAGAGGCCGGCCTGCCTGTGAAGCTGTCCGAGCTGAAGTCGAAGGTGGAGATTACTCCGGAGATACTTCGGAAGGTGGCGGATACCTGCAATATTATTCAATGCAATCCCCGTAAGCTGGACAGAGAGGAGATCTATCAGATCCTCTGCGAGTGTCTGTAAGAAAGTGTCAGACATCGCCTTGGAAATGACGAGCCGGATAAGGCACAGACTGGAAGGTCTGTTCTTTATACGGCTCTTGGTATATTACGGGGAAGCTGGAACGATCATCGGAGGACATGTGATCGCAATCGCGGTGTCGAGATGATGTCGAGTGCGCTCGGTTCGAGTATGAACGCACAGGAAAAAATCATACTGCTTGAAGTCAGACTTCGCAATCTGTCTGCCAGAGACAGTGACAATTATGGGGTACGGGGAAAGATTATAAGAGAGATCCGGAAGTTTCAGATTTGATACCGGAGCAGCCGAAGAGTATATTGAGCAGGTTGTCCGGACATGGCGGTGAGATGACGCATCGATTCGGTGAAAGCATGGTCCTATATCAAATATAAGTATTGGACTATTTTCGGAAAATGTTTTACAATTTAACATGGAAGAAAAAGGCCGGCAGCCGGAAGATTCCGCTGCCGGTTTTTTGACGGATTTTCACATGACAGCAGAGCGCAAAGTCCTGTGATAACGGATTGAGCCTGACGATATGACAGAAGATACAAGGAGGGTGACATGAGAAAATTACTGACAGTTCTGATGATAATGATTCTGTTCCCGGCGCTGGCAGCCTGTGGCAGCTCTGATGCGGATACAGTGACAGAATGGACCGTCCGGCAGATGGCGGAAAGCATCTGGAATTCCCAGGAGTCTTCCGAGAAAATGACCCTGATTCTGCCGGAGGATGAGCTTTATGAAACCTATCTGACGGACAGCTACGGACTGGATACGGAGGAGATTGCGGACGGAGCGATTCTGGCCGCGGGGGGTACCTTGGCCCGGGAGATTGCGGTGCTTTGCCTGACGGAGGAAACATCTGCCGAGGAAGCGGCGGATACGCTTCGGACTTATCTTGAGAACCGTACCGGAGCGTTCACCGGTTATTTTCCAGAGGAAGCCGCGCTGCTTGCGAATGCCGAGGTGGATACGAGGGGAAGCTATATTGCCCTGATGGTCTGCGAGGACATGACGGCGGCGGAAGAGAGCTTTGAGAGATGCTTTACGGAGGAAGCGCCGGAGGAACCGGAGAGACAGCCGGAACAGACGGCAGAGGAAGCTTCTGCGGCGGAGAGCTCTGCGAAGCCGTCAGGAGAAGCGCTGACGGAGGAAAGCAGTGAAGAGGAGATTCGAATACAGCCTACAGAGGAATCGCAGACAGCAACAGACACCATGACGGCCTCGGAAGCTATCGAGCCGCAGAGCTCTGAGGAGCCCGAAGAATCCATACCGACCACGCAGCCGGAAGAGACGGTAACGGATTCGAAGCCGGAAGAGACGGCGCAGGCTTCGGAGGCCGCAGAGCAGGACGAAGAGCTTCCCGAAGAGACCTCCTGGAGCTATCAGGAGGCCCGTCTGCTGGAAGCATGGAATTTGGGTGACTGGAGCGGCCTGGCTCCGGAGGATCAGGCGATTCTTGATGTCTGCGCGGAGGTAATCGAGACGGTGGCGACGGAGGATCTGAGTGATTATGAGAAGGAGCTTGCCGTTCATGACTGGATGATTGCCAGAGGAGATTACGACTCCGATACGCTCAGCCAGTTTCCGGGATTCACGGAAGATCCGAACAATGATAACCCTTACGGCTTTCTGATTAACGGGAGGGGTATCTGTCTGGGATACGCGACCACCTTCCAGCTCTTTATGGATCTTCTGGGAATTGAGTGCATTACGGTGGAAGGAACCGCTTATAACGGTACGTCCGATCATGCCTGGAATCAGATCCGGCTGGACGGAGAATGGTACTGTGTGGATGTGACCTGGGATGATCCGGTTACTAGCGGAAGGGTTTCGGAACAGACGGCTCACCGTTATTTTAATGTGACGAGCGATTTTATGAGGGAAACCAGCCATCAGTGGAATGAGGCGGAGGTTCCGGAAGCGGACGGAACGGCGTACGCGTGGAGATAGCGCGGCGTTCGGGAATTGGCCTGAGGCAGGATGACGGCAGGAATGCGCCGGAAAGAAATCGGGAGGGATTAGCTTGGATAAGAAACAGGATTATTTGGAGTGTGAAAGCAGCCGGGTCTTCAGTCTTTTGATGCTGGCCGGAGGAGCGCTGGGGGCTTTCACATATATGGCCAGAGGAAACGTGTTCTGCAACGCGCAGACCGGCAACATTTTGCTGCTCGGATTGGCGCTGGGGGACGGGGAATGGAGACGGGCGGCCTATCTTCTGATACCGATCACGGCATACGGGCTGGGAGCGGCCGTGTCCGAGTTCCTGCCTGTTCCGGTGAAAAAGGCAGGAAAGCTGCGGTGGGATACGCTGCTGATTGGATTCGAGCTCCTGGTGACGGTACTGCTGGGATTTGTTCCGGAAGAAGCGCCCTATCAGATTTCTCAGGTTGCCGTTAATTTTATCTGCTCCATGCAGTATAATACCTTTCGCCAGGCGGAGGGAATTCCGATGGCAACGACCTTCTGCACAAACCACCTGCGCCAGGCGGGAGTCTGGCTGGTAAAGGGCCTTCGAAAGAAGGACCGGACATATCTGAAGCGTTTCTTACAGCATGGCAGGATGATCGTTCTGTTTGTGGCAGGAGCGGCCGCGGGAGCGGTTCTGTGCCGGTATGTTCAGGGAAGGGCAGTCTGGGGCGCGTCGGTTGTGTATCTGATTGTTTTTCTTGATCTGCTGTATGCCGACTTAAAGAAAGAAAAAGGGCAGCTGGGACGGGTACCGTCAGGACACTGACAGTCCCGGTCAAAAGGATTGGCCGGGGCTGCCGCGCGGTAAGCCGGTAAGCCGGCCGTTCTTCGGCTTCACGGATCCTTCACCGCTCTGGTTGCGATAAAGGACGGAATATTATACTCCCGCAGCCGTCCTTCGCCGTTCGTATCCTCATACAGATTCGTAAGCCGGAAGCCGGCTTCCAGCTGTCCGCCGATCTGTTCCTCCAGGGTATGGGAGAACTGGATTCCCTCGTTATTTCGGATGGAATCCTGGTACAGCTTCTCGTCCTTCAGCGGGTTGAAGGGAAGCTTATGGACAATCTCTGTTTGTTCATCATTTAAAATATAATTAATTCCAATATCAAAGCCGCCAAGAAAGATGCCGCCCTTCTTCAGGACCCGGAAGCATTCTTTGAATACCGGCTTCACTTCTTCGATATAGCAGTTCGAGACGGGATGGAATATCATATCAAAGGTATTATCCTCAAAAGGAAGGCCTTTCGTCATATCGGCCTGAATAACGGTTACCTGGTAGCCCTCCCGTTCGGCGACCAGTTTTTCGCTTGCGCATTGTTCGCCGGAATAGTCAAGAACCGTACAGACGGCTCCCAGCGCGGAAAAGATGGGAATCTGCTGTCCGCCGCCGCTTGCCAGTCCCAGAAGCTTCTTCCCCTTAAGGCTGCCAAACCACTCATGCGGAACCGGCCTTAAGGGAGTCAGTAATACATCCCATATTCCTTTTTTAGCGGCTTCATATTCTTCGTGGGTTATGGGCCTTCCCCATTCCCAGCCTTCCTGACACCAGCTGTCAATCGTTTTTGAATTTATCTCCTGATACTGCATGGGTATCTCTCCTTTTTATCATTGTTAATTGATTTACTATATCATATTTTATCTGTAAAATCTACCTTCTTCCAATCCAGGTATGTCTTTGTTATGCCAGTTCCTATAACCGGCCGTGAAACACGCCCTTCTCATGTATACGGTATTGCGGACAGGGAAATACTGATCTTATATGCAGGATTCGTATCGGAACTAATATCTGTAAAAGGGAGGTTTAAATGTCAGTCATTGGATATGAAGCAGGAAATGCGGGGAAGGAAGGACCGAAGGTCAGCGTGATTATTCCGGTGTATAATGCAGCCCGCTATATTGATGAAGCATTTCACTCTGTTGCGGCCCAGACTTATCCGAATTGGGAGCTGATCCTGGTCGATGACGCGTCAACCGACGGAAGCCGGGAATATCTGAAGGAGCTTGCAGAACGAAGCAGAAGAATTCCCTCGCTTCGCGGCAGAATCAAATTATGTCTGCAGGCATGCAACACAGGGCCTGCGGCCGCGAGAAACGCGGGAATCCGGGCTGCGGAAGGGAGATTTCTGGCGTATCTGGACGCCGATGATTTATGGAAGGCGGATAAGCTTGAGAAGCAGCTGGAATTCATGCTGCGCGGCGGATATGCGTTCAGCTTCACCGGATATGAATTCGCGGATCAGAAAGGGAGACGCAGCGGCAGGGCTGTCCGTGTGCCCGAACGTCTGACCTATCGGGAAGCCCTGGGAAATACTACGATTTCTACCATTACCGTCATGCTTGACAGGGAACAGATTCCGGAAGGGCTGCTGATTATGCCGGAAGCATCGCCCAGGGAGGATACAGCAACCTGGTGGAGAATTTTAAGAAACGGATATGTTGCTTACGGAATCAATGAGGTCTTGTCCGTCTATCGAAGACATCCGGATTCACATTCCGCCAACAAATGGAAGGCAATCCGCGGCACCTGGAGAACGTACAGGCAGAACGAAGGAATGACGGTATGGTCCGCGGGGCGTTATTTTACGGGATATTTGTTCCGGGCGGTTAAAAGAAGGACGGGGAAAATTACATGAGCTGCAATAGGAGACTGATATGAAAATCAAGAAGTTTTTAAGAACCAACAGGTTCACCAAATACCCCTATCTTATGTTATACCATATCAGGTATTACGGGATAAAAGCCGCGATACTGAAAGGGTGTCTCCATCTGTTCGGGGAGAGAACGGAATATGAATCCGGAGCGGAGATCCATCCGAACCGGAAGAGTCAGACAAAAGAGAGGCCGAAGCCATCCTTTGTTCCAATCAGCAGTCAATCCTATAAGCTGCCCGGCCTGCTGCTTGAGAGCGAAGGCAATAAGACCTTTGAAGTCATTTCCTGCGCATTCCGCAGGCACGAACCGGGGAAAGGCCTGACCGGCGGTCCGAACGGAGTCCTGGCATGCGAGAGGGAAGTGTTCGGCAACCTCTATCATGGAATGAGGATGAGATACCTGTTTCACAGCGTGGATGTGGAGTATCCGGAGCATCTGGAACGGGCTCTGAAGGGACTGTCCTTTATGGTAAGGATTAATTTCTACGCGGCCTACTATCTGGAATACTGTGTCAACTCCTGGAGCAGACTGAGCAGAACGACGGATTTCTTTTTTGTATGCCATGATCTGGGCTTTGCCTACGGGGCTTATCTGAGAAAATGCAGATATGTTCTGGTATGGCATACGCAGGGATCCATGATTCAGGAAAGGGAAAGCTTCGGAGAGCGGCTGTCCGATCAGGACAAGCATCTGCTGAACAGGCTGGAGGAGGTCGTCTTTCAGAACGCCGAGGCCGTATACTTCCCAAGCAGGGGAGCGAAGGAATCCTATCTTGCGACAGCCTGCATTGATACCGGCAAGGTGAGATTCGCGGATCAGCCCTTATATAATACCATATCCGAGCGCCCGAAGAATCTTAACGGGAAGGCACTGCTTTCCAAATTGCCGCTTCCGGATATAGACCGGAGCCGGACGGATGTCTTCCTTAGCGTGGGCGACTTCAGCGAGAACAAGGGAGTAGACCGGATCCCGGAGGTTCTGAACGCGTATGCCGCGGAAAGCAGACGCAAGATCTGCTGGATCGCAATCGGAAGCCGCCATAAGGCAGGAATCTTCGAACGATTATTGAAGGAAAAGGACAGCTGGACATTCCGCGCGGTCCTGATAGGGGAGAGAGTGGATCATGACACCCTGCTGGCATTGATGGAATATACGGATTATTACATCATGATGCAGAGACATTCCATCTTTGATCTGTCCACTCTGGAAGCCATGAGGGCCGGCAAGGCGCTGATTCTCTCGGCAGCCGGCGGCAATCTGGAGGTGAACCGGAAGAACAATGTAATTCTGGTGGACAACAACCTGCCCGAGGTGATATCCAGGCTGAAAAAGGAAGACAAGAAGGAGCTGGGCAGGCTCAACAGGCAGGTATTTGACGAGTATTTCTCCAAGGCATGCTTCTTTCGGGAATATTCACAGATGATTGACCGGCATGTTATGGATGCGGGAGTGGTATTCAACCGGAAATCCGAAGTGAATCGAAAGAATCTGTCCCGCTGGAAGAATGCGTATCCGGGCAGACGCGCGGTGATATGCGGAGCCGGAAAAAGCCTGGAGGCCTGCAGCGGCAGCGATAAATCAGCCGTCTATATCGCTCTGAACAGAGCCTTATTCTATGACAGGATTGCCTTTGATTTCCTGTTCATGCAGGACTATCCAAGAAATCAGCCATATACCATGGAAGATTATAACCGTTACCCGTGCAGAAAATTCTACGGTATCATAACCAATCCGGTAACCGTAACGATGGGCCTGAAGGATGAGCCTGCAAAGGAGGACGGGGAAATTACACACTATGAGCTGGCGCCTATGTGGTACGATCCAAGAGTGGACCCAATCCGCTTCAATCTGGATGAGGAATGTGTGCTGGATGCAAAATCCGTAGCATTCAGCGCAATTCAGTTTGCCGTATTTGCCGGATTTGGCGAGATTATATTGTACGGAATTGACTTCTCCGGGCAGAACTACGGAGGAATCGCCAATCCGAACCGCTATGCGGAGGGGGTTGCGGGAAACCTCGCGGCGTTCAAGAGGGTTATTAAGGAGCAGTATCCGAAGATCCGCTTTGTATTCGGCGCTACGGAGAATAAGGCGCTGGAGGAAACATTTAAAGCAATTGACGCGGCGAAACGGTAGCGGAGAGAAAGGACGGATTGCATGAACATATGGCGCAAAAGACTGAAGCAGCTGTTCCATTACAGAGATCTGCTCAAGCATCTCGTCTGGCGCGACATCAGGCTGAAATACCGCAGGAGCGTTCTCGGGTATCTGTGGAGTATCCTGGATCCTTTGCTCATCATGATTGTCATGACAATCGTATTCTCAACCATGTTCCGCAGAAACATCACGAACTTCCCGGTCTATCTCTTCACCGGACAGCTGCTCTTTAACTA
>DVNP01000065.1 GCA_018714285.1 Candidatus Caccomorpha excrementavium
CGGCTTAAGCCCTGTTCCATATAAAAGTCCATATGCCGATCCAGCGGCCATTCCTTCCACTGCTCCCGCAATTCTTCCTTCGCCTCTGCTCTGCTCTTTCCTTCTATCACGATCACACACTCGCCCTTCGGTTCATGCTCGCCGTAATAAGCCAGCGACTCGCGCAGCGTTGAGGAAAAAACCGTCTCATAGCGTTTTGTAAGCTCCCGCAGGATAACGGCCTTCCGATCTCCAATACTCTGATACAGCTCCTCCAGCGTCCTGACCAGATGATGCGGCGCCTCATACAGCACGATGGTTCTCATCTCTTCCTTCAGCTCTTCCAGAATCTCATACCGTTCCTTTTTGTCCGGCGGAAGAAACGCCTCGAACGCGAACCGCCTTGTCGAAAGGCCGGACATGGTCAGCGCAGTGACGCAGGCGCAGGCGCCTGGAAGAGATGTAACGGTAAGCTCTGCCTCGTAAGCCATTCTGACCAGCTCCTCGCCCGGATCGGAGATCCCGGGAGTCCCGGCATCCGTTATCAGAGCGATATTCTTCCCTTCCAGCAGCTGCTGTATCAGTTCGCGCCCCTTCTCCGTTTTATTATGCTCATGATAGCTTGTCATGGGAGTTTTGATTTCAAAATAGTTCAGCAGCTTAACAGAGTTCCGCGTATCCTCTGCCGCAATCAAATCGACCTCCTTCAGGACTCTTAAGACCCTCAGTGTAATATCCTCCAGATTACCGATCGGCGTCGCGCATAAGTATAAGGTTCCTGCCATGGTGACCTCTCTCCTTTCCCGGCTAATATCCGTATATCTCATAGATCTCATCCGTATAGACTCCCGGCCTTGAACATATAATCAGCGGAGGCTCTACCTTCAGATGCGCTCCTCCGCCCTTCACGCCTTCAATCAGAACCATATTCGGTTCTTTATCCGGAAGCGGATGAACGAACTTCATTCGCTTCGGCTCCAGCCTGTATTCCGCCATCAGCCTGATAATCTGCACCAGCCGAAACGGTCTGTGTACCATGTAAAACCGCTTGCCGGGCCGCAGCACCTTCGCCCCCTCCCGTATCACATCCTCGAGGGTACACAGAATTTCATGCCGCGCGATTGCCTTCGGCATATCCGGATTCACAAGGCCGCGGCTGTGAATCATATAAGGCGGATTCACCGTCACGACATCAAAGGCAGACGCGCCGAACAGCGCCGAAGCCTCCCTGATATCTCCGGTTACAATCGATATCTTCTCTTGCTGGCCATTCAGGCAGACGCTCCTTCTGTCCATATCCGCGCTCTCCTCCTGAATCTCAAGCCCGGTAAAATGCTTTCCCTGCGTCTTGCCTTCCAGCAGAATCGGAATGATTCCGGTTCCCGTGCCGAGATCCAGAACCGTCTCCCCTTCTGACACTCTCGCAAAGCCGGACAAAAGCACCGCATCCATTCCGAAGCAGAACTTATCCGGATTCTGGATAATCCGATAATGATTGCGCTGCAGATCATCCAGCCTCTCGCCCTCCCGCAAAAGAGTCTCTGTCATTCTGTCGTTCATATTCCTCCCTGTTCCTATAATCAAAAATCCGGCCGTACGGGAGCATATCGGACTCTTCTTCCAATACGCTTTCAGGCACTGCCGGATTCCCTCTCCATGGTTTACACGCTGTCCAGTTGGGATTTGCCCTCCTTCTTCTCCAGCATCTCCAGCGCTCTCAGTTCCTCATCCATCGCTACCTTCTCCTTTTTCCGCTTTGGCTTAAACCGAAGATCCTCCACTTTATACTCCCTGACCTCTTTCTCATCATTGTCCAGCGCGACAACAACCCGGACCAGCTGCTTGAGCACGCTGACGCTCTGCACCTCTCCCTTCAGCCTGTCGTTCGTTGTAACCAAATCTCCGACATTCGGAAGCTTGCCGTTCAGCTCCTCATACGCCTCCTGCTCATTCTTCAGACAGCACATCAGCCGGCCGCATACGCCGGATATCTTGGTCGGATTCAGAGAAAGATTCTGCTCCTTGGCCATCTTGATCGAGACCGGAGCGAATTCGGTCAGATAGGTATGACAGCACAACGCGCGCCCGCAGATTCCGACTCCTCCCACAATCTTCGTCTCATCCCTGACTCCTATCTGGCGCAGTTCGATTCGGGTCTTGAATACAGACGCCAGATCCTTCACAAGCTCCCGAAAGTCGATCCGTCCATCCGCCGTAAAGTAGAACAGTACCTTATTGTTGTCAAAGGTATATTCACAGCCAATCAGCTTCATCTCCAGCCCATGCTTCGCAATCTTCTCCAGACAGATTCGAAACGCGTCCTTCTCCTTCTCGCGGTTCCTCCTCTCCGTCTCGTCATCCTCCGGCGTAGCCTTGCGGATCACCGGCTTCAGCGGCTGAATCACCGTATCCTCCGCCACATCTCTCGGACCGAGCACCACCGTGCCGTACTCCACTCCCCGCGCCGTCTCGACAATTACGTTATCTCCATTCACAATCTCCATCCCCGCCGGATCGAAGTAATACACCTTCCCCGCCCTGCGGAAACGGACGCCTATTACATTAATCATATTCGTTCTCGTTCTCCTTTATCGTCAGAAGCATCAGCTCCATCGCAATATCAAAGTTCACATTGGCCTTCAGACGCATTCTCGCCTTCTGAATGGCAAGAATAATCGCATCCAGGTGCCGGAAGCTGAACGCCACCGCCTGTCTGCGGATTACGCCTACCTCATCGCGGAATAACAGGCCGTTCACATTCTTCGTCGCCTTGAACATCAGGACATCCCTGTACCAGAGCATCATCAGATCCAGCTCGGTATCAATGGAGCCCTTGTTCTCCGCCAGATGACGGACCGCGTCCATCAGCTCCTCCATGGTGCATTCCTCAATATACTTCAGAATATGAACCAGCTCATCCTTCCTTGATCCGAATTCCTCAGAGGACGCATAACGGACTGCCCGTCCCAGATTGCCGCCCGCGAATTCCGCGGCCAGACTTGCCTGATAATCCGGCACCTTACACTTCTCCATCAGATAACGGCGTATCGCCTCTCCGGGTACTGCCCGGAAGGAAAGCGTCACACACCGGGACAGAATGGTCGGAAGCAGCTTATTCCGGTTCGTACACAAAAGAATCAGCACCGCGTACTCCGGCGGCTCTTCTATCGTCTTAAGCAGAGCGTTCTGAGCCTGCTCATTCATCTTCTCCGCTTCATCTATAATATATATCTTATACCTGCCCGCATAAGGTTTAATGTGAATATCTCCGTTCACCTGTTCCCTGATATCGTCTACCACAATTCCTGCCTTTTCATGTGTTACATAAATTACATCCGGCTGATTGCCGGACGCCATCTGCAGACAGGACTTACAGACCACGCAGGGTTCCGGTCCTCCCTTCTCACACTGAAGCGCCGCCGCGAATATTCCAGCCGTCATACTCTTTCCGCAGCCGTCCTCCCCTTCAAACAGATAGGCGTGAGAAACCTTATTCATTCGTATTGCGTTCTGCAAATGCTCCACAATCTGTTCATGTCCTACTATATCTTTAAAACCCGGCATTCCGCGCACCCCCATTCATTGTTCCATTCGTATCACTGCCGCAGCCGGCTTTTTTCATTATATCATGTCTGCAGTAAATTTGCATATAATTTCGTAATTTATCGGTAATTTTTATCTGTCTGTCTAGAATCCCCCGGATGCTCCGGTTCTGCCGGCGCCCCGTCCCGGATCCTGGCCCGAAGCTCTGACAGACATTCTTCCATGCTCCGGTTCCGGTAACGTCTCATAATCCCCGCATCTTTCAGTCTCTCTTCGGAAAAATCCTGTTCATCGGCCAGGTATCGCCTGCACATCTCGGCGTATTTCGGCGTTCCCGTCCTCTCCTCTCTTTCAATCGCTCTCTTAAGCCGCTCGCCGTCCTCCACCTCAATATAGAGCGGAACCACATTGACGGCTCCGAACCGCCTTTGAATACTCAAATATGCCTCCAGAGTTCCGATCATGAGATAATCGCCTGTCCGAAGATCGATCTGCCCGTCATCCGCAGTAAAATAATACCAGTCCCCGAATACGGTATGATAGACCCTTTCCTCTATCATTCTGCCGCTCTCATGAATCCGTTTTCTCTCGTCCTGATCCACGAAGCGGTATTCTCTTCCGTTGATTTCCCCTTCTCTCGGCGGCCGGGTCGTATATCCGACCACCCGGTTCAGCTTCAGCTCCCGATCATTCGCCAGCCGCTGATACAGAGTATCCTTACCGGTCGCGCTTTTTCCCATCAGTATATAAAGCCTGCCCATTCCGTCTCTGACCTTCCCTCCATATTGTAATGCCGGTCATCTCTCCGGCCGGCATATCAGAATCGTATCTCCCGTATCATCCGACATTCCCTTCAGGGAAAGTCCGCTTCTTCTGTACGCGGACAGCGCCGCAAGCAGCTCTTTTGTGACGCGCTCTCCCGGAACCAGAAGCGGAATCCCCGGCGGGTACAGCCAGACATACTCCGCGCTGACACAGCCTTCACTGTCCGCAAGCAGAACCCTCTCATACCTGCGGCCTCTTGCCTGCGCCTGCCAGGAATACTCTTCCGTAACGGCCGTCACCGCGGCGGTCTGTTCTGCTTCGATCCGGTATGGTTCCTGAACGCTGTGTTCCGGGTCCGGCCCGGATATTTCGGCCAGTTCAGAGACTCCGCCTGACCGAGCCGGTTCCTGCTCCGGATCCGCCCCGCTCAAGATACTGTCAAGCTCATGCAGGGCCGCGGACAGTCTCTGCATCCCCTCCGCCGTATCTCCCGGCCCCGTCATGCAGATGATATAATCGCCCGACACCATCTCCGGCATCAGGCGGTAATCCTGAACCAGCCTGTGATACAGCCATTCTCCGCTGTATCCCGTACCCTTAACGGATATCACAAGCTTAGACGGATCCGTATCCGCAATCTCCGCTTCCCCAGACATATCCTTCCCTGCTCTTCCTGCTTTTCTTTGCTCCACTCCGCTTTCCGCGCATTTCTCCGTACATTTCTCCGCGCATTCCCCCCATACGGCTCTATTCCCGCAAAACACACGAATCCGCTTCAGATTCCGTACCTCCCGGTAAAAGCCGCAAAGCCTCTTCTGCCAGGCCGAAAAAATCTCGCTTCCGTGTTTTCCCAGCAGCTCCAGGCACCGATCGATTCCTGCCATCAGGATATAAGACGGGCTGCTGCTCTGATACATTCCCAGAAACTGCTTCACCCTCTCCCGCGGCACGAATCCCTCCCGCCAATGGAGCAGAGCCGTCTGCGTCGGCGAAGGAAGCGTCTTATGAACACTGTGAATGACCAGATCCGCGCCCTGATGGACGGAGCTGTCGGGGAAGCCGAAGCCGAAACCAAAATGCGCTCCGTGCGCTTCATCTATCAGAAGCGGGATATCTTTCTCATGCGCAATATCCGCAATCTCGCTTACCTTCGATACCACACCCTCATAGGTCGGGGAGGTAATCACAACAAGCCGGATATCCGGATACCGCTTCAGAGCCGCTCTTACACTTCCGGGACGGATGCCTCCGCAGATCCCGAATTCTTCTTCTGTCTCCGGGTACAGATAGACCGGCCTTAAGCCCCTTAAATAAACCGCATGATAGACCGCCTTATGGCAATTCCTGGCCATCAGAATCCGGTCTCCCGGCTCCGTACACGCAGAGATCCCGGCTAACAGCCCGCAGGTGCTTCCGCCTACCAGATAAAAGGTCTCGTCCGCGCCGTACAGCTCTGCCGCGCGTTCCATGGATTCCTTCAGAATTCCTTCCGGCTGATGAAGATTGTCAAACCCTTCAATCTCTGTAATATCAATTCCATAAGGGATCTCAACCGCGGCGGACCGGGCGGCCGGGCCGTCTCCCGTCCGGCCGTCTGATTCTCCTTCTGACCGGCAGCCGGGCTTCGCGGAATCCTCATACTGTTGAAACAGCTTCCCATTTCTCTTATGACCGGGCATATGGAAGGGATAGCATCCCTCTCCTGCGTATTCACACAGTCTCTCGTACAGACTTTGTCCCGTCTCCTTCAACGCGTCCCCTCCCCTGCCGCATTATGCCTGCAGGTCCTGCAGATCGCCTTCCAGCCGACGATTCTCTTATACTTCTTCGGAACGGCGGCCTGCCCGCCCTTCCCTTCCTTCACCGCCTCCCGGCGGATACAGGCGCATTCCTCTTCTTCTATATTCTCTCTGATAATCGGACAATCAAGCATATAAAACCCTTTCCTGAACGAAATAAAACTGCCGAAATCACAGTACCGGCGCATCTTTTTGAAGGATCGCGCTGATACGCGGGGGAATTCTTATAGGAATTCTTCCCGATCCGGCAGTTTTATTATAGCATGGATAGGAGATGGCTTCAAGGGAAATCACCGGAAGCCGGTACGGGGCCTTAACCTTAAACTTTGATTTCCGAATCATGTTATTTTTCTTACATGTTTCGATAGCCGACATCATGACAACCAAAGTCTGACAAAACACTCATCCCATTGTAACTTGGCCCCAAATATGTCATAATAAGGCTGCAGCTATTGTTCCGTCAGACTAAAGATACACGGTTGCGGGCATTATCGCTGCCTTCTGCTGCTTCCAGGACTTCGAGACATTCTGCGGCCAGGCGCAGAAGCGGGCGGCCGCCGGATTCAGGCTCTTCCTCCGTTCGGAAAAAAAGAGACTGAATCCGGATCACCAGTATCACGGCCTCCTTCCCCTCTTTCCGCCCGTGCAGGCAGTATGACAGCAGGTATCTTCTCATCCATTCTCCCGTCAGCCAGAGATACAGCGCTTCTTCCTCTCTTTTTTCCGCTCCTTCCTTCTTCTCCTCTTTGATTTCTTCCAGCGCCGTCAGCATGTCCGTCAGCAGGCATTCCGGAGGTTCTTCCCGAAACGAGCCAGCCGCAGCGTTTGCCGGATTCTCCTCTCCTGGAATCAGGATCCGGATCCGCTTTCCCTGCGCAAGAAGCATTCCCTCTCTGATGCATTCTGCAAGGGAATCTCCCGATGCCGGACACCGGCGAATCCGATTTTCCGTTCTCAAAAGCCTCTCCATGTACGCATCTGTACCGGGACCTGTCCGGTAATCCATCAGAATTATTTCCGTTCCGTTTCTTTCGTCCATCCCGTCTTTTTCACCGGCTCTTCCGCCGTTTTTATCTTTTCTGTCTTTTTTCTGTGAATGATCCTTTTGTCCGGCAAGTCTTTGGATTGCCCGCTTTAAGTCCCTTTTTTTCTCCCCGGCGGGAATAATCACGGAAGTCTCCGGACAGAGCCCGTTCATATCCCGCTGCCCTTCCTTCTCCGCCCGGCTTAAATGAACCAGAGTTCGAAGGTGCCTTCCCGCAATTCCTCCGGCTCTGCTCCGTTCAAAAACGGGCTTCAGCTCCCGTGCCAGAGCCATTCTCTCCCTCAGCGGAAGCGCGATCAAATCTTGATACAACAGGCCAAGTATCCATTCTGCGAATGCCGCCCCTGCCCGTTTTGTCATAATCGCGTCTCCGTACCGCTCTTTCCAGTCCGCGGCAATGGACACCGCAAGCCTTACATGCCCGCGCGCTTTCCGCTCCCGCTCCCGGTATTCCGTACCGTTCATCAGGGAACCGGCCCGGTTCCAGCAGTAATGATACAGCTTATCCGGCAGTACCATAATCCCGCGGGCTGCCGGATAGACCTTGCACAGGAACGCGGTATCCTCCCCCAGCGTCACCGTCTCGTCCAGCCGCAGACCGTTTTTCTCGATCAGCTCCCGTTTTATCAGCGTCCTCCACAGGAAGGGAGCGGTTCCGATCTCTTTGAACAGCAGCTTCGGCTTCCATTTTTTATAATAGCCTTCCTTTGGAGACAGCGCCCGGTTCAGCCATTCGGGAGGATTGTCAGATTTCCGGAACGCGTTTGAAGTTCCTGCGCCCTCTCGGGGCAAAAGGCCGGATTCCGGAACCGCCCCGCAGACCACGACATCACAGTCCTTCTCCTTTGCCGCCTCATACAGCCTCCGGAACATATCCGGTTCAATCCAATCATCCGAATCCACGAACCCGACATACTCCCCCGACGCGGCATCCAGTCCGGCGTTCCGGGCGGAGGGAAGTCCGCCGTTTCGCTTTGTGACAATGCGGATTCTGGAATCCCTCCGCCGGTATTCCTGCAAAATGTCCGCCGATCCGTCCGTTGAGCCATCGTCCACACAGATAATTTCCAGATCCTGTAATGTCTGATTCGTTATGCTGTCCAGGCATTTTCTTAAATATGCTTCTGTATTATAGACGGGTATCAGTACCGATACAGCAGCCACTTACCATCTCCCCTTCCTGCGGGTTATCAGAGAGCGGACACTCCCGGAAAGTTTATCAATCCCATACTTAACCGTATTCTTCAGCCCGTTGTGATGATAGAAAAACCGAAGCTTTCCAAGCAAAGAATAACCGCGCCACGCATCCCGTCCGGACGGTACGCACTTCTCGGATACCACATGTTCCGCGGCTGCCGCGGTTTCCGGATTCCGGCCCGCCTCCGAAAGCAGATCCCCGGGCAGTGGGATAACGGCAGGGACTTCTGCTGCCGCCTCCCACCAGAGACTTCCTCCCGGTATGAACGGATTTCTCCGGGGGATTCCTCTGTCCCAGACCCAAAAGACCCGTCCGGCACATCGTTCTTTCATCGGTATCCCTTCCGTATCCCACGGTCTTCCGCTTTCCGTCGCGGCCGTCCACGGAGGCAGATACGCAATCCGGCCCGCAAACAGCCCTGCAAAAAGCCGTTTCCCGGTCATTCCCTTCTTTCTCATATGAGCCGCTCTTTCCCTGACTTGCCGCTTCCGGAAATGATCGGCGCGGATCAGCATCACATCCGGCAGAATTTCCCGGTTTCCCGACAGCAAATCATACTCCTTTGCGGGGATCCCGGCAATATCGTACTCGTCAGCCGCACACACGCGCCAGAACTTCTCCGGATCGGAGAGCGCCGCAGCCGTAACCCGAAGATACAGACATCTGGGAATCCCGGGCAGAAGCTCCCCAAGCAGATACAGGCAGTCCTCCTCTGTCGGGCAGTCCCTTTCTCTCTCCGTATTCAGCCAGACCATCCGGCAGTTTCCCCGGTTCCTTCCGACTGACGCAAGTGCTTTTTCTGCCGCTTCGGATACCGGGTGCTTACTGATCAGAAAGATCTCGTATGCCGTCAGCGGGTCCGCGCGGGTCAGCAGAGAGGTCATAAGAACCGCCGTATCAAACAGCCGCTCCTCCCGAAAGGGAATCACGACCGGGATCGTAACTCTTCCGGCAAAGATTCCGACCGGGAAGGTCCGGTACCGCTTCTTCTTCCGGATCTGGTAAGTCAGATAAATCCCGGTCAGGCGTTCCGAAACGAACAGGCGCTCATTCTTATCTGTGGTTCGTTTCTCGAATTCTTCCAGAACCGGGAACAGGAAGGAACAGTAATCAAAGAAAATTTCCCTTTTCATCAGGAACATATTGCAGAAAAATCCTCTGCTTCCTGCAAGATACTCCTCTGCCGTCTGCGCGTATTCCGGATGAAGCTCCGTCAGAATCCGCACGGCAAGCTTCAGCTTCTCCGGCCTGTGGCTTTGGATATATTGTTCATATACGCTGCCCGTCCGGCTCATGTGCGCGGCAAAATCCTTCCCTGCGAGCAGACGGCGCAGCTTTTCCGGCGAATATCCGATCTCTGCAAGGAATTCTTTCGGATCTTCTCCACGGTATACGATCTCCGGCAGATCCGTATGCTTAAGCGCAAAATGCCTCCTGTAATGAGCAAGCCCGATGTATTCCGGGTTTCCGAGCGCCGCATAGTTCTTCCACGCCCAGTACACCGCTGTCAGCTCATTATAAGAGGCATTTTTCAAAGAAATATTCTGTCCTGTATCATCGCCAATCATGGACTCCAGAAGCCATGTTATATCCGGATGATTCCGATCCCTTTTTGCCGCGGCTCTTCCGACGTGAATCGGCGTAAGAATGTCGTCCTGAAAGAGGATGTCTTTCTTATGGTAACAGACCAGCACTTTAACGGATGTCATGGGCTTTCCTCCCTGGTGTCTCATCCGTCACAGACGAATGAGGTTGGCCGGCTCCCCCGCTTTCTCTTTTATAGAAACGGTTTGAACCGGCAATCAGCTGTCCGGGCAGCCGAAGCCTGAGATAAAAAAGCAGGGCTCTGAACCGGTACCTGAACCTCGCTCCGACAGAAAAACCCGCAATCATCTCCAATTCGGCGCGGATTTCCTTATGCTTTGCCTGTCCGTCCGGCCATTCGCCGGTCCTCTCCCACCGGATATAATCGCGGATTCCGCAAAGCTGCATGGCAAGCCGGTTCCCGTCTCTGCTTCGCAGACTTGCGAGCAGATTCCGGTCCCATACCTGCAGCAGTGTCTTTTTCAGCTGCCGGATTCCGATCAGGGTATTGACAATTGCCATGTTGCGCATATCATAATAGGCAATCAGCGGAGACTGCCTGTAATCCGCCGTCTCGTGCCAGACCTGGATTCCGTTGAGCACGACCGGACGATCCCCCTTCCGCAGTCCGTATTCCACGTCATCGCAGTGCAAAAAGAAAGGAAACGGAAGATTTTCCCTTACATATTCCATCGGAAAGCAGGCAAACCACCAGCCCGTATATTCCCCTGACATCCGGTTGACCCCGTAAAGGTTCCGTCTTTCTTTCATATCAAGATCTCCGCCTTCATGCCGGATCAAGCCGTTATTCCAAATCTCGCATGCCGTGAACTGACTGTTCCTCCGATCGGTCCGAAACATCCGTCCGGCAACGGTTCTATCCGCATACTTTGGCTTTGCGAGGCATAAAAAAGCATAGAGCCGGTACAGACTCTCCATCCGGAATTCCACATCATCATCCATTAACAGCACATGTGTAATCCCGTATTTCTTCTCGTCTTGTCTGGTTTCCTGCATTCCCCTTAAGAAGCCTCCCGAACCTCCGGTATTGGGGTTCGGATACCGTCTGATAAGCGGAAGGCAGCCGCAGTTTATCTGCTCTGACCGGAACGGATCCGCCGGATATGCCGGAGCTCTCCGATTGCCCGGGGTCTGGGAATCTCCCGCGTTATCCACAATCCGCGCGCTGATTTTCCCGAAGAGCTCATCTTTTTCGTCAAAAAAGCGGCTTTCCTTCAGCTGCTTCAGATTCCGGTTCAGCTCCTGCTCTCTGTGATAAGTGCAGATGATCAGAGAGAGATGAACCTTTCTTAACCGATCCGGCTCTGCTTCGGCAAGATAGCGGATATCCTTTGCCGTCAACGTCCCGCCTTGTGACGCCTCCCATTCCAGATACAGAATTCCGTTCCCGCTCTTTTCCTGTCCGGCCCGGTATCCGGCCTGAATCGGGAAGAGAATCCGTTCCGGCTCCTTCCAGTCCCCCTGTCTCAGATCCAACACAGGATCGTTTCCATCCGGCGACATTTTTTTCAGGCGGATCACGCCGCTCCCGCATATGCAGATTGCCAGCTAAAACGGCCACCTGTGCCATATTTGGCGGCCACTCTGTGACTTAAATGGCGGCCAGCCAGGGACACATTAAACAGCCAAAATTTCCAGTTATAATATAAGCATCTCTTGTTCAAGGAGAAATATCATAACTGGAGGTTCAATTATGGACTACAAAAAAGTACTGAGACTTCACTTTGTGAATCATCTCAGCGGCCGCGAAATCGCAGCAAGCTGTGGCGACTGCAGCAAAACAACGGTCAACGAGTTCCTGAAGCGTTTCAGAGAGAATTCGGAGCTCTCGTACCCCTTACCGGCAGATGTTACGAACGAATACATCGAAAGCATGCTTTATAAAAAGCCCGGTGTATCGGCGGATCAGCTCCTCTACCGGGATTTCAACAAGGAAGCTGTTTATAAGGCTCTGGCCCGCAAAGGGGAGACCCTGAAGCATCTGTGGCAGAAATACAATGCCATAGGTGTTGTAGATGGGAAGAAGCCAATGAGCTATCGCCAGTACTGCAGGCGCTACAGCGAATGGGCTGATTCCAAACAGCTGACCTTCCACATC
>DVNP01000066.1 GCA_018714285.1 Candidatus Caccomorpha excrementavium
CACCGGCAAGACTGGAATTAATAACCGCGGTCGGACCTCCGGACTGTCCAACAATTACATTTCCCTTCATGCAAAATACCTCCATACATTGTAGTTGTCATGGTGACCATCATTATTTTACCATACATATCCTGTCAGATCCAGATGTATTTCTTTTATTTCCTACCCTCCGTTTTACTCCGCTCTGACCGGTATGGATTATTTATCCCTGTCAATCCGTATATGTTGATTTACATTCCCTATAAATCTAATATTTATAGTATATAATTAGTATATCAAGTGTTACTAAAGAAGAAAGGATGGAGAAAATTGTCATGGACTATTCTTATTATGCTAACCTGATCGGCCAGCGTCTGAGTAAGATGAGGGAAGAAAAGGGCCTGTCCGCGCGTGAAATGAGCCTTCAGCTACTTCAATGCGAAAGCTATATTAATAAAATAGAAAACCACAAATCATTGCCGTCAATGGCAACCTTTTTCGCAATATGCGGATTTTTGGAAATATCTCCTCAGGATTTTTTCAGCGATGACATGGAATATCCTGTGTTGATTCGGGAAATAGAAAAAGAATTAATTACATTTAATGAAGAAAAATTACGACTAATTCTGTCTCTGGTTCGCTATATGAAATAAAACGGGGGCTGCATGGCCCCCGTTTTATTATTCCCGGTTCTCTGTCCGGGCAATCCATTCTGCAATATCATTGATTACCTGTTCATCCAGCTGATTCTCTGCCGCGTAATCCTCTTCCGTCATATATCCGCCGGTCGGCATAAACATATGATTCAGATTCGGATACAGTCTGAATTCCACATTGCTCTTTCCCATCAGCAGTCCCTGCCACTGTACATAATCCACATCCGCGTGGATCTGGAAATCCGCCTCTCCCTGCAGAATCAACACGGGAATCTCAAGCTCCTTGCCAATCTGAGCCGTATCAATCTCGTTTAAACTCTTCCAGTAATATCCTGTCATTCCGAAGATCGGCTCATCAAGCTGCTCATCTGTCAGATTTCGGACCTTAGCCGCCTCTTCCTCCACCTGACTTAACAGTTCCGCCTTCTCCTCTTCACTCATATTTTCTATGGCCTGAATTGCCTCCCGGTTCTGATCCAGTATAATATCCTCAAGTCTTCTGGGACTTCCGGCCATGATAACAATACCGTCCACCTCTTCATTATCCTGCGCGATCTTCGGCACAAGCATTCCTCCGAGACTGTGCCCGATCACAATCAGTCTGTCCGTATCCAGATTCTCCTGCTCCCCGGCAAAGCGAATTGCCGCCGCAACATCGTCCAGAACCTCATCTTCTATCGTTACCGTTGAAGAAACCATCTCCGGATATTGATAATAACGCTTATTATATCGAATCACGGCAATTCCCTGCTTTGCGAGTCCATGCGCCAGATCGCGAAACGGCTTATTTCCCGCAGCTCCTATGGTCTCATCCATATCATGCTGTCCGGAACCGTGAACCAGAATAACAACCGGCGGATTCTCGACATCGTTGGGCACGGTCAGAATTCCTTCTACCGGATATTCGCTGTCTCCTATCTCAATCGAAATTTCACGAAAGCACTCTGTAACCGTCGGCTTCGCAATCGTGCTGTATGTAATCCAGAGCTGATCCAGCTTTCCCGACTGATTGTAGGTAAATAACACGGAAAGCCCGTTCTCCTCATACTCCAGTATGATTGTGACTCCGACATATCCATTCTGATAGATTACCTTCGTATCGTTAAGACCGATATAGCTTCCGAGATCTCTGACACTGTCCTCCCAGGCTTTTGCAAGCTCCGGCGAAGAAAGCTGTTCTTTCATTGCATCGGAAAAGCTCTGCGTTATTGTTTCAAAATCACCCTCTGCCATCTGCCGGGCATATTCCGCGGACAGCTCGATGAGCTCTTCTTCCTGAAGGCCTTCCCCTGCCATCTCTTCCGCTTCCGTATCCGTTACGCCTTCCGTCATCTCCGATTCATCCTTCTGCGTCGTTACCGCCGCAGAAGGATCTGTTCCTTCGCCTTCCGCCTCTCTGGCCGTACAGCCGGAAACGGCGCCTGACAGCAGAAGGAAACATATTAATACTCCTGCTAATATCCCCTTATTTCTCCTTTTTCTGCGCATATAACTCCTCCCTTAAGCCGTCAGGGGGATGCGCCTGTCATCCCCCTCTGGCCATAAAACCATGCACTTTCTTTCTACTCTACATTATTAAATATCTGTACCAACGGCGAATCCGAAGACAGGATTAAGGTTTTATTCTCTCCGCTCAAGGCAATCTTGGCAGCGTCAAGCGCCCTGACAAAGGTATAGAAATCCGCTCTGTCCTCATCAGCATATGCCGCGGACAGAATTCTCATATATTCTGCTTCTCCCTCCGCGATCAGCTTCTCCGCCTCCGCTTCCGCCGCAGAAATATTCACTGAAATCTCGTTATCTGTCGCTGTCCGGATCTTCATCGCCTCTGACTCGCCTTCCGCCGTATAGGATGCCGCAATATTATTTCGTTCCGAAATCATACGTTCATAAACAGCCTGCTTATTGTCGCTCGGCAGATCCAACCTCTTCGTCTCCACAGAGAGCAGCTCGATTCCGTATCCATCCATCGTGTCGCCGATATTCTCCATAATCGTATCGCTCAGCCTGCCTTCTCTTCCGCTGATCACCTCGTTCTGCGACATACTGGAAATCACATTCTTAATCGAATTATATACCGTCGTACTGATACGCGCTTCGGCATTGGATATCTGAGAGTTCAGAGTCTGCACAAACTTAAGCGGATCTGATACCCTCCACAGCACATAACTATCGGCTACCATTGTCTTCTTATCCATGGTAATGACATCCGAAGCCGGAAGATCCGTTACCAGAATCTTCTTGGGCAATGTCTCCGAAGTCTGCATAAAAGGTATCTTAAATGTGAGACCAGGCTCTGATATAATATGATCTACCTTGCCAAACTGCCTGATCAGGGTATATTCATCCTGTTCGGTAATCACCATTGACTGTGACAGTACAATTCCTGCCAATACCAGGAGCACTGCAATAATAATCAGAACTCCGCCTGGTTTGTAGGGTTCTCTGTAACGAACGGTTCCCTCATCCTGTTGTTTCATTCCGTTTGCTTCCATTATATAATCCTTCCTTTCTGTTTGTAAAGACCCAATTCTATGATTTCTTCCATACTCGTACTATGGATATGATATTACTCCGTCTGCGAACTTATGATCGGATCAAGCGGAAGGATCTTCTGAACTCCTGTATCCGTCGAATCCAGAATTACTTCCAGCTCAGGCAGAATCTCCTCCATTGTTTCATAAAACATTCTCTGCTTCGTAATCAACGGATTCTTGCTGTATTCCTCATACATGGAATTAAAACGCGCCACCTGACCCTCCGCCTCATTAATGCGGGCCTCCTTCTGCGCCTGCGCATCCTTCAGTATCTGGTCAATTCTGGCCTCCGCTTCCGGCAGCTGCTCATTTCTGTACTTATTCGCATTATTAATCGCCGTATCCTTCCCCTGCTTCGCGGTTTCCACCTGCTTGAACGCTTCCATAACCTCATCCGTCGGCGGCTCCGCATCCTGTATGGTTATGTTAATCAGCTGGATTCCGATATCATGCTCTTCCAGCTTCTCAATAATCATATCCTTAATCTTTGACTGGATCTCTCCCTTTCCCGTCGTAATCACACTGTCCACGTCAAAGCTTCCCACTACGGAACGAATGCTGCTCTGCGCCAGGTTCTTCAGGATCTCAACCGGCTCCTGTGAACTGAACAGAGCCTTAACCGGATCCGAAACCTTATACTCTACATAGAAATCAACATTTACGAAGTTAAAATCATTCGTAATCATCAGAGACTCCTCTTCCACATATTCCGTTGCAGAAGAATAACCGATGGGAAATCCCTTAATCGTAGTATCCACCTTCTGAACCTTCTGAATAATCGGAATCTTAAAATGGAGTCCCGGTTCGTTTACCGTCATCGGTTTGCCGAATGTTGTAACAACTGCCTGCTCCTGTTCCGTAATGCTGTACGCGGAATCAAAGATCAAAATAGCCGCCGCTACAACAAGGATCGCAACCACAATAATACTCCCCACTCTGGGAACCTTTTTGCTGCTTCTCATATCTTTTCTCCTTTTCTCCTTTTCTCCTGAACTTCTCATGATTTGTTTCCTCATTGCCGTCAGGTTATGCCTTTTTTGCAAAAATGTTATGCCTTTTTGCAAAATGTTATAGTATTATAATATCGGGTCATATGTGAGATGACAAGAAATCCTCCGTTAAAGATTTATTAGAATTTGCTGTGAAAAATATACGAAAAATAAAGCTCTTTCTTGACGCCGGTACACAGATTCATTAAAATGTACATACAGGCTGCAAGTCAGCCCCTCCGGGCAGAATCTCTTTATCCTGTCCGAATATCATAGCCTTTTGCAAAAAGGCATAGCATTTTTGCAAAAAAGGCTGTCACAATCAGCGGGTCAAAGAAAGGAGCCTGCCATGTCTTACCAGAATATGATTGACGCACTCGCACTCAAAATGCCGAAGAAGATCCCCAGAACCGAGTATTCTGCGAATACACACTGGAGTCTTGTATCGAAAGTAACTGGTATCCCCGTTACCTACCAGAGCGAACCTTCCATCCAGGCTTTTGCCATGTGCGCCGCTCATCCGGATCAGGTCAATATGACGGGAATCTATGTTACCATGATATCTGGTCTTCTTGCTGTCTTCGGCTGGGAGATGCTGCTTGAAGGGATGGGAGAGGATCCGGACGCCTTCGGAGGCGTCGCCAACCGGTACGCAGACTGGATTCTGCAGTATTTCCGGGCGCTGGCCGATTCTAATGCCGAAGTTATAATGATACACGACGACATTGTATGGACCTCTGGTCCGTTCACGAATCCGTCCTGGTACCGCAAATATGTGTTCCCGAATTACGAGAAGCTGTTCGAGCCGCTTCATAAGGCCGGGAAGAAAATATTATATACCTCCGACGGAACCTATACACAATTTGCAGATGATATTGCCGCATGCGGCATAAACGGATTTGTAATGGAGCCGACGACAGACATGGAATACATAGCAAAACGGTTCGGCAAAACGCATTGCTTTGTCGGCAACGCAGACTGCCGCATCCTTACCTTCGGAAGCAAGGAGGATATCCGCAGGGAAGTGGAACGGTGCGTGAATATCGGCCGGGAATATCCGGGCTTTGTTATGGCCGTCGGCAATCACATTCCTTCCAATGTCCCTGTGGATCATGCCATTTATTATAATGAGTGCTATGAAAGCCTTGCATACAGAAGCTAATCAGGCCCGGGCTTTGAATTCCTGATAGATCAGCTCCCCGATTCTGTTATGGAGCCGCTTTGCCGCTGCCTCATCCTGATATCCCTTCAGGAATACACAAAACAGCACCGGCTCCTTTCCGTACAGAATTCCCGCATCATGCATTACATCCGGAAGACCTCCTGTCTTATGCGCGATGACAGTGTCTTCCGGAATCAGGTGCGGAATCAGATCATTGCACAGCTGCCGCTTTAGTATATCAAGTACCTCCGTCATCGCATCCTCATTCCTGTATATATATTCCAGAAGCTTCTTCATATCCCTGACACTCGTGAAATTATCCGCCCCGCGCCTTCTTGCGTCAAAATCCATCATCTTCCTTGCAAGTACGGTATCCGTCAGGCCAAGCGACCTGATATAACGGTTAATCGCGTCTGTCCCGAGCTCTTTAATCAGCAGATTCGTAGCCGTGTTGTCACTGAGCGTAATCATGAGCAGGGCGTATTCATATAACGTATACTCCCGGCCCGGCTGCAGCATAGCCAGTATCCCGGAACCGCCGGTCAGATCTTCTCTGGTAAGCTTAACGGTATCCGATACGTTCAGGATTCCCTGAGCAGCGCTGTCATACATACACAGCAGTATCGGCAGCTTTATCATACTGGCGGACGGCATAACAAAATCCGGCCTGATAATCAGCTCTTCTCCGCTCTCAAGACCGCAGATCGCTGCCGAAGCAACCCCGTCAAATTTCTCACATAAATTTGTTATCTCCTCTTTCCACATAAGCAAATCTTACCCCCGTTCCTTTCCGATCCATACTGAGACAGTTCCGCAGCCTGCCAGCCCGCCCGCGCAGGAGTCCCGCATGGTCGTTTTGCTGTCGGCAGTTCCTATTATATCCTGTTTTTCTATTCATGTCAATAAAGCCGCCTCATACACCGGATGGACTTGCATTTTATTGTCACAGCAGATAAAATAAGGATAATTCAGGGCGCTGACGCGCCGGAAAGAGAGGTTTTGTATGAAGTTAGTCTCCTGGAATGTGAACGGGCTTCGCGCCTGCATGAACAATGGCTTCGCCGGATTTTTCAAAGAGGCGGATGCGGATATGTTCTGTATTCAGGAAACCAAGCTGCAGCCCGGACAACTTGATTTCTCGCCTGACGGGTA
>DVNP01000067.1 GCA_018714285.1 Candidatus Caccomorpha excrementavium
CAAAGCATACCGAATTCTTCCAGTCTATGTAATCGGGGCAGATGATATCCGGACCGGACAGGTCCGATTCGGACAATTCCTGGGTGAATCTTTGCATAGCGCGCCTCCTTTTCCACAATTATAACATAAAAATCAGACAAAACATCAGGATTTTAAAAAAATATAATGTCTCGTGGAGTCGGCTGTGATATAATAATTCAGAAGTGAGGTGAAAACAATGTGGAGCATCCGGATATGGGGCCTTGAATTCTTTGATATTTTCTATAATTTTTTTATTTACTGTTTTTTAGGGTGGATCTATGAGAGCACCTATGTATCGATTAAAAGCCGGAAGTGGGTGAACCGCGGTTTCCTGAACGGACCGGTGATTCCGATATACGGCTGCGCGGCTACCCTGCTTTATCTTGCATTCTTTAATGATGCGATGATTGATGTAACAATGAGCAGGACTGCCGTGAGTATCCTGATTATTTTCCTTTCCGGGATGATACTGGCTTCTCTTCTGGAATTCGTGACCTCATGGCTGATGGAGAAGCTGTTCCATGCGCGCTGGTGGGATTACAGCAATATCCCTCTGAATCTGCAGGGAAGGATCTGTCTGCCGGTGTCGTTGTTCTGGGGACTGTTATCGGTTGTAATGGCAGAGTGGATTCAGCCGCTGATGGATCAGGTGGTCGCGCAGATCCCGAGAAGAGCCGGGGAACTGGCAGGATATGTGATTGCCGTTGTGTTCTGCAGTGACATTGCCGTTACGGTGGCCGCCGCGCTGCAGTTGGATCGGAAGCTTGCCGACATGCAGAGGCTCAGGGAAGAATTTGCAGCGTCCATGGAGCGGCTTAAGCTGTTTGAGAGCCGGGAGGAGCTTCGGGAAAAGCTTGCCGACAGCCCGTTCTACACTTATTTTGGGAATAAAAAAATGGAATTCGAACAAAATGTAGAGAAATGGCTGGAGAAATATAAGCTGCTTGCAGGGAAGCGGGAAGAAGAGAGCAGCCGGATTCGCACAGAGCTGAAAAACCGTGCCGAAAAGCTTCGCGCGGCATACAGGAAACAGAGAAGCAGCCGGCTGAACCAGATGATTTACAGACGTATCTTCCGGGCGTTCCCTCATATGAAGGCAACGCGCGGTCAGGAGATACTGGAAGCATGGAAGGAGAGAATCAGAAAACGGAAGAAATAAAGCCTGATTCTGAGAACATTTTATGCAGATTCGTACAGAAACGGAGCAAATGGTATGAAGTTACGCGAGAGCTGGGCAGAACTGAAGGGGAAGGGGAGAGTCACAAATTATCTGAGCGGATTTTTGCGCGCCGCGCTGGTAGCCGCGCTGGTGGTGATCCAGTTCGGGCTGGTGACTGCGCTGGCCGTGTGGCTGAGAGGATATACGATCTATATTTACAGTATTCTTGAGGCGCTGAGCATCATTGTCATTATTGGCCTGATTAATGATTCCAGAAGTCCTTCTTATAAGCTTGCCTGGATCTGCATTATTCTGCTGCTGCCATTGAGCGGGCATATTATGTATATTCTCTGGGGAACGGAGAAGTCAAGGAGACGGATAGAGAAGAAGGTGATGTCAAGAATTCAGCGGGGATATCAGTTTCTGGAATATGACGGAAAGGTAAGGGAGGAGTTTACTCTTGCTCACCCGGAGCTTGCGAGGATGACCCGGTTCCTGGAATCGCATCATTTTCCTCTGTATAAAAACAATGCAATCCGATATTACCCGATGGGGGAGGATACCTTTGAGGCAATCTTTGAAGATATCAGAAAAGCGAAGCGGTTCATTCTGCTTGATTTTTTTATTGTGGGAGAGGGCCTTCTCTGGGAACGAATGCATGATCTGCTTCTGGAAAAGAGAAGGCAGGGGGTGGAGATTAAATTTCTGTATGATGATTTCGGGGCTATGCTGCGAACTCCCAAGGATTTCAGAAAAAGACTTGAGGAGGAGAAAATCGAGGTCCGGATCTTTAATCCGATTCATAAATATACGGAAAAATTATATATGAATTATCGCAGCCATCAGAAAATTGTGGTTATCGACGGCAATATTGCATATACGGGCGGCATGAATCTGGCAGATGAATATGTGAACCTGGTTGAGCGGTTCGGAGTCTGGAAGGACAATGCGGTCCGCGTGGAAGGAGATGCGGTATGGGGGTTTACCGTAACCTTTATTCAGATGTGGGAGGCAGCGAAGGAAGGGACGCTTCTTGACTATGATCGGTACCGGCCGGACAGAGACTTTCCTGAAAGCAGGGTATACTGCCATGTCATATCCGACGGACCGGCGAATCATCCGGATAATCCGATTGAGGATATTTATAAGCAGATGATTTATTACGCAAAGGAGCATATTTATATTACGACGCCTTATCTGGTCATAGAGGATGATATGCAGAACGCTTTGGTATCGGCGGCGAAAAGCGGGATTGACGTTCGGATTATCACCCCGGCCATTCCGGATAAGAAGCAGGTCAAGCTTGTCACTCATTATAATTACGGACCGCTTCTGGCTGCCGGTGTCCGAATCTATGAATATACTCCGGGCTTTATCCATGCCAAGACAATTATCAGCGAGGACTGCGGAATTGTCGGCACCATTAATATGGATTACAGAAGCTTTTATCTCCATTATGAGTGCGGAGTCTGGATCCATGATCGGAGTACGATTGATAC
>DVNP01000068.1 GCA_018714285.1 Candidatus Caccomorpha excrementavium
CATGCTTGCATGAACGGCCATTTGCCGGGCAAGGAAATCAGGAAAAAGCACACCTGTCCTGATCCTGAAAGGAGGCCGGTACGAACCGGGGTTCGTGCCAAAGAATGGCTGACGCCATTCTTTTATGATGAAATGCCGCCTCACGGCGGCGAAAAAGGAGAAGCGAAATGAAGGATAAAATGAATGAAATTTTATCAGAGGCAAAAGCCAGGATTGCCGCTGCGGCCAATGAAGGCGAGCTGCAGAACGTAAAAAGCGCGTATGTGGGAAAACAGGGAGCCTTAAGCCTCCTGATGAAGGAGCTTCCGAAGCTGGATCCCGCCGAGCGTCCCGAAATGGGAAAGCTGATGAATCAGGCCAAGAATCAGATCACGGAGTTGATCGATGAAAAGAGAATGGAGCTGAAGCTGAAGGCTTCCGAGGTATCTCCGGATTTTGACTGCTCCGTTCCGGGTATTCTGCCCTCCGGAGGCGGACTCCATCCGATCACCCAGATGTGCTATGATCTGAACGATGCCTTCCGCTCCATGGGATTTGAAATCTTTCAGGGAAAAGAAATCAGCAGCGAGCTGTACTCCTTTGACAAGCTGAATTTTCCGCAGAATCATCCGGCGAGGGAAAGCATGGATACCTACTGGCTGGAGGGACATGACAGCGGAAGCACGAATGAAAAGCTCTGTCTCCGTCCCCATCTGACAGGAGAAAGCGTCCGCTACATGCAGACCCACAAGCCGCCGTACCGGTTCGTTTATCCGGGACGGGTATACCGTAACGAGACTACGGACTCCCATCATGAAAGAGCCTTTTTCCAGTATGAGGCACTGATCGTTGACAGGGACATTACCTTTACTTCAGGCAAGGTGATGATCAAGAGCATTCTGAGCAAGGTGTTCGGCACGGATGTGCCCGTTAGGATGCGCGCCGGCTTCTTCCCGTTCGTGGAGCCGGGCTTTGAGATCGATATGCAGTGCCAGGTCTGCGGCGGAAAGGGCTGCAGCGTCTGCAAGCATGTCGGCTGGATTGAGGTAATGCCCGGCGGTTCCCCGCATCCGAACGTGCTCCGCGCGGCAGGACTGGATCCAGACGAATATACCGGCTTCTATGTCAATATCGGTCTGGACAGGCTGGTTATGATGCGCTATGGCGTTGACGATGTCAGACTGTTTCACAGTGCTGATTTAAGATTCCTGAAGCAGTTCAGATAAGGAGGGACGGATATGAAATTATCATTATCATGGATTAAAGATTATGTGGCGATCCCTGAGGACGCTGATTTAAAGAAGCTGGCATATGACCTGACGATGTCTACCGTAGAGGTTGAGGATGTTGAATATCTTGCCCGCCGCTTTGACCATATGGTCGTCGGTATCATTGAACAAATCGAACCGCATCCTAACGCGGACAAGCTGAAGGTATGTAAGGTAAATATCGGCGGCGATGAGCCGAAGAACATCGTCTGCGGAGGAATTAACTTAACGGAAGGAATGCGAGTGGCCGTTTCCTGCCCCGGCGCCGTCGTGCGCTGGCACGGAGAGGGAGAGCCCGTCGTAATTAAGAATTCAAAGCTTCGCGGCGTGGAATCCTTCGGCATGATCTGCGCTTCTGATGAAATCGGGCTGGGAGAGCTCTTCCCTGCGTCCCAGGAAGCCGAGATTCTCGATTTGTCTGCATTTGATGTTCCCGCAGGAACCCCGCTTGCGGATGCTCTGGATATGGATGATGTTCTGCTTGAAATTGACAACAAGTCCATGACCAACCGTCCGGATCTGTGGGGTCACTATGGTATCGCCCGCGAAATCGCGGCCCTGTATCATCTTCCGCTTAAACGGTTTGAGCCGTATCAGACCGATGTACAGTCAGATTTTAAGGTGGAGATTACCGCTCCCGACAGGTGCGCGCGGTATATCGGCGTGGAAATGTCCGGCGTGAAGGTTAAGCCCTCGCCGTATAAGATGCAGAACCGAATCTGGAAAGCCGGGATGCGTCCGATCAACGCGCTGGTTGATATTACTAACTATGTCATGCTTGCCACGGGCAATCCGACACACGCCTTTGACGCGGATAATATCACAGACCACATCGTAGTAAGACATGCGTCCGAAGGTGAGAAGCTGCTTCTCTTAAATGAAAAGGAACTCACCCTCTGCGCGGATGATCTGGTTATTACGGATTCGGAAGGGCCGGTTGCCTTAGCCGGCGTCATGGGCGGCGCAAAGGATTCTATCCTGCCCGATACGAAACGCGTGATCCTTGAGATTGCCAATTTCGAGTCCACCGGAATCCGCAGAACGGCTCTTCGCTATGACACCCGCACGGAGGCTTCCTCCCGTTATGAAAAAGCCATCGATCCGGAGCGGTGCGAGCAGGCTCTGTCGCTTTCCATGCAGTATTTCCACGAGCTGTACCCTCAGATGAAGGTAACCGGATACTGTGACCGCTACGTAAAGGAGCTGGAGCGCGCCAAAATCGACGTCAGTCTGACCTGGCTTACGAAGCGTCTGGGCAAGGATCTGACAGGCGACGAGATCCGGACCAAGCTTGAACTGCTTGGCTTTGATACCGCGATCCAGGGGGATACCATGCATGTCACCGCTCCGTCCTGGCGTTCGACAGGAGACATTTCCATTAAGGACGATGTGATGGAAGAGGTAGCCAGAATGTACGGCTACGACAATTTTGAAGCAACCGCCTTCACGACTGCCTTTGAGGGCGCAATCAATCAGAAGGATCAGGATCTGCTCCGGAATATTAAGGAATACCTCGCGATCCGCTGCGGAATGCAGGAGGTCTATACGTATCCCTGGATGAGCGATGAGTATGTGAACGCCGTATTGCAGAGCACGGAAGGAATGCTGAAGCTCTCCACGCCTCCGGCGCCGAATCAGAGCTATATCCGCTCTTCGCTGCTGCCGAATCTGTGCGAGGCGGTTGTAAAGAACGAGCGTTACTTCCATGAATTCTCGATTTTTGAAGAGGCTCAGGTATTCTTTGACAGGAACTACGTCTCTCTCTATGATGAGACAGAATCCCTGCCCGAGCAGCGCAGGCATATCGGAGCGGCATTTGCCAGCAGCGAGAAGAATATTACGGAGCTCTTCCGGGAGGTAAAGGGCGTCCTGGAGTATATGCCGCGCTATACCCATATGGAAGCGTTTGAATTCAGAAAAGAAGAAAAGCCGGTGTGGGCCGACAACATTGTCTGGCTGAATCTTTACCTGAACGGCGAGAGAATCGGCGACATGGGCCTTATGGCGAAGAAGGTATCCTTAGACTGCGGCATTAAGAATCTTTCCGTGATGCTCTTCGAATTCGATACCACGAAGCTGAAGCCTCTGAAATCAAGAACCAACCACTTCACGCACCTTGCGGAGTATCCGGAGACGGATTATGATATTTCCATGCTGTTCGATTCGAATACCGCATGGGCCGATATCTACGACGCAATCATGGGACCCAAAAAGGCGGCCGCTCTGCTGAAGGACGCCTCCTTCGCAGACGAATACAGAGGAAGGCAGATCCCCGAGGGTAAGAAGTCCGTTACCATCCGTCTGACAATCGGATCGGACGAGAAGACGCTGACCTCTCAGGAGATTGAGAATACCGCGAATCAGGTTATGAAAAAGCTTGAGAAAAAAATGGGCGCGCAGCTTCGAACACAGTAAAACAAAGACTGCCGGGAATGTACTTCTCCTTCCCGGCAGTCTTTGTTCAAATCCTCTCCAGCTCATTTCTCAGCTTTGCCAGCGCTTTCTTCTCGATTCGCGATACATAGCTTCTGCTGATTCCCAGCTGCTTCGCAAGCTCTCTTTGCGTTACTTCTCTTCCCTTGAGTCCGTATCGCATCCGGATAATCTCCCGCTCCCTCTCATTCAGAAGGGTATCCATCATCTGATACAGCCGGATCACATTCTCCTTCAGTTCCAGATCGGAAATAATATCCACATCCGGCGCTTCTATAATATCGAGCAGACTGATTTCGTTCCCTTCCTTATCCGATCCGATCGATTCATACAGATAGACCTCCCTTGCCTGCTTCCTGCCGCTGCGCAGCATCATCAGCAGCTCATTATCAATACACCTCGATGCGTAAGTCGCGAGCCTGATTCCCTTTCCTTCATCAAATGTATCTATCGCCTTAATCAGACCAATGGTTCCGATGGAAATCAAATCATCATTATCCACGTTTGCGCTGTATTTCTTAACGATATGCGCCACCAGGCGAAGGTTATGTTCAATCAGTCTGTCCCTTGCTTCTTTATCCCCGGCTTTGCATCTCTTAACAAGCTCTGCCTCTTCCTTGGTGCTCAATGGCTTCGGAAAGGATTTCATCCGAACGGCACCTCTTAAAACAGGGTTTCCTTTCAGTCTATGCGAAAGAAAGGAAATTCGTGCTTTTCCGTTTTGTCATTTCCTTAAATTCTTTCCGTATAATACTGCGCCTGCGCATTCCAGAGCTCATAATACTTACCGCCTTTATCGGCAAGCAGTTCTTCATGGTTCCCTCTCTGAATCAGGCGGCCCTTATCAAATACCGCGATCTCGTCGCAGAACCTGCAGCTTGACAGCCGGTGACTGATGAATATGGAGGTCTTATCACTTGCAAGCTCGTTGAACCTTGCGTAGACGTCCGCTTCGGCAATGGGGTCAAGGGCGGCTGTCGGCTCGTCCAGGATAACAAAGGGAGCATCCTTATAGAGCGCTCTTGCCAGGGCAATCTTCTGCCGTTCTCCGCCGGAGAAATCCACCCCGTCATTCTCGTAGTCCCTGCCGATATTCGTATGAATTCCCTGCTCCAGAGACGCGATTCTTTCTCCTGCTCCCACACGGTTTAAGCAGTCCCACACGCGCGCTTCATCGATCTGATCGGATACTGCCACGTTCTGCGCGACAGAAAATGAGAACAGCGAGTAATCCTGAAATACAACAGAGAACAATTCCATATACTCATTATAACGATAGCGGGTAATGTCAATGCCGTTCAATAGAATTTTCCCCTCCGTCGGATCATACAGCCTGCATAAAAGCTTAATGAAGGTTGTCTTGCCGCTTCCGTTCTCACCGACAATCGCCAGCTTATCCCCGATCTTAAATTTCATATTCACATGACGAAGAACCCATTCCCCGCTGCGCGGATATTGAAACGATACATCTCTGAACTCAATTTCATAATCAATGTCATCCCTCTTCTCAACCGCCAGACTGCCCTTGTACATATTGTTCGGCAGATTGAGGTACTGAAAGGTCTGTTCTAGATATTGATTATTATATCGAAGTTTCC
>DVNP01000069.1 GCA_018714285.1 Candidatus Caccomorpha excrementavium
GGGGCGCCGCAGGAAGGGCAGGAGCAGTCTTGAGGGATGTCACATTCTTTACTGCGGGAGACGGGTTTTATTTTAACATGGTACCGGTGTTCAAAGTAAGGGATGAGGAGACGCCAGTCCCACTCCTGGTGGATAACCTGGACTTTTGGAAGCTCGTCCACTTTCAATTTCTGATAACTTGGGGAATGGGAATCCTCAAAAGCCCATTGCTTGAGGGGGATATATCTGCAGATAAAGTTAATCAGCCAACAGTTTTGCTGATAAAGATATTGAATTATGGAAAGTAAGTATTGTATAATGTCCATGAGCATTGGCTCCTTTCGTGTGTAAGGTTTGTTTGGCGATAGACATTATACCAGAAAAGGGAGGTCAATGCTCGTTTTATTTCAGATTTCTTTAAAAATCAAGGTTTCTAAAGGATTTAGGATACAAAAAACCAGGTAGAATTTGACACTACCAGCGAAAGGCAGGAATAAGGAATATGAAAAGAATTAGAAAACGGATCACAGCCGCGGTCCTGTTAGCCGCTTTTTGCTGTGTTATGATGACCGGCTGCGGATCACAGAATACGAACCAGCTGTATTCCCAGGTGAAGGAAAGGGGAATTCTGACAGCCGCAGTGCTGCAGGACAATGCGCCCTATTCCTGGTTTGACGCGCAGAGCGGCGCTTATTCGGGCATTGAGATCGATATTCTCAATGCCGTGGCGCAGTCGCTGGGGGTTACGCTGAATTATTACCCGACCTCTCAGGCGGGACTTACGGAGGCGGTAGCCGCGGGAGAGGCAGATATCGCGATAGGGAGAATTCTGAGTACGAATTCGGGACAGCAGGTTGATCTCAGCACGCACTATATGACAGGTTCCTTGTATGTCGTTACCGCGAGAGGCAGATTCGCCTGGACAATGAATGCGCTGGAAGGGGAGCCGATTGGCTTAAGCAGAAGATTGTCAAGCGACGCGGATTTGGAGTTGTACACAATTGACAATACGGAAAGGGTGTATTATGATGTTCTTGATACAGTAGAGCAGGATCTGCTGGCAGGGACCATTGCAGGATTCTTTTGCTATGAAGAGCAGGCAAGAGAGTTAATTCAGACTGAGAGGCTGCAGGCTCAGACAATAACCGATTATACACCGGAGCGGTATTGCATTGCAGTGCAGCAGAATAATCCGGATATGACAGACGCAATCAATGAGGTGATTCGGACCCTGACGGAGAACGGTACCATTGAGAGTCTGATCCTGTCATATCGTTCTTAGAAGGAGGCATGTCAGATGGGGTACTTTGACAGTCCGAAAAACCGGGCGCTGTGGGATATAGAGCTGAAGGAGCTGAAAAAGGAGAAGCAGGAGCGTCAGGTTCGCGGGACCGGTGCTCCGGGCAGGGCGCAGGCTGCGAGCAGGGAGGCCTCTGTGTATCGGGAGCGCACAAGCTACAAGGAGCTTCTTGCGGAAGAGAATGCGGCGAGAGGATTTTCGGCCCCGAGGGGCAGGACAAGGGCGATGTCCATGCAGCAGGAGAAGCAGCGTACCTTGTCCGGTCCTGCAAAATAAGACAGCGGGGGCATAATATGAGTAGAAGAATCACGGCGTATTTGATTACTGTGCTGGCGCTGATTTTTGTTTTTGGAACCGGGGCATCGGCAGAGCAGGTGCGGACGGAGGCCGCGCTTCGGAATGTCGGAAGTGAGGACGGCCTGAATCGGTATGAGAATACAATGGGAACAGGGTTTGAGACGAATCTGACGGATCAGGAGACGGATGCTTATTTCGCAATCTTTTCTTTTGACAGCACAGTAAGCTGGCAATTTGAGCGGGACGGTACAGAGATTGCTTATGAGAACGAGGATATTCTTGTGGATACTGGAGATTATGTTCTGACGGTTACATGTTCCGATATGCCACAGCTGTACAGTACCTTTCGGTTTCGTATTGTTGAGTCGGATTTCTCAGATATGGGATCTGTGACATTCGGAGATGTGATTGAGGATCCGAGAATGACGGTAACGTTCGATGAAGAGAAGCAGATGTTCTGTTACAGGCTGCCGAACGGGGCCGGTTTTTATGCCTCCGTCCCTTACGGCGGAATTGCCGCCATGAGCGCAAGATTTGAATTCTCCGAGGAATATTCCGTTACGGTGCAGAGAAACGGAATGACAGAGACTTATGACGAGACGGTAGGATTTACTCAGGCAGGCGCCTATCAGTTAAGGATCGTGAGGTTAAATCAGTATGACTCGAATCAGACGGATTATAATTCTTATATTATCAATTTCCCGTTCGTGCTGATTAACAGTTCCGTATCTTCATTGACGGTCATCAATGCGCCGGATGATTTTGTTATCTGGGAGATCTACATGAACGGAGAGCCAGTAGAGAGGGACAGTCCGTACTGGCAGTGGCTGGATGTGGACGGGATCTATGAATGTATTTTTACGGGAGAAGAGAATCAGTCCCTGTTTTACTCGATTTCCTTCCGGAAGGATACCTCCGCTCCATTTCTGAACTTTTCGGAAGGAGCGTTCTCAGGAGAAGCGAGTATTGTTCAATATACTCCGGTCGAAGAGAACTGTACGATTGCTGTGACAAGAAACAGTGAATATTACACGCCGGCAGCCAATACCCTGGCTGTGGCCGGAAACTATCGTATTACGGTATCGGATCAGGCGGGGAATGTACGAACCTATGATTTGAAGATACAGGATGATATCAGGTTGTTTGATATCAGAATGATTATACTGCTCGCAGTAGTCCTGGCAGGAGCTGCCGTTTATCTGATTTATCTCAGGACTCATATGCGGGTGTTATAATATAGCAAATATTATATCTGAAAGGAGGAGCAGGCAGCAGACATTACAGTCTTCCGGCTCACAAATACCCGCTCCGGCGTTAGAAGGGCCGTAACTCCTTCGTTTATCAATGTTGTGAGAGGAGTATAAGGAACAGGGAGAGCAGAAATTGCAGAAAAAAGTGCTATTTTTGCAATCACAATTTTTCTGCGAGGAAGATATGATATGATGTCTTCAGACAAAACAAAAAGATAGCAGTCATAAGAAAGGAGGAGATATATGTATCAGATATTATTTCTCGAAACGAATCCTTTTGCAAGGGTAATCAGCCCTATCGTGGATTTGCTGAATATGGTAGTGAATCCCGCACTGCTCCTGGTCGGAGCGCTTGGAGCGATCTATTGCATTCTTCTGGGTGTGAAGCTTGCAAAGGCGGAGGAACCGCAGGATCGCGATAAGGCGAAGAATAGCCTGAAGAATGCGATCATCGGATTCGTATTGATCTTTGTACTGATTCTCGCGTTAAGAATTGCGCTGCCGGCAATGAGCGACTGGCTGAATACACAGACAGCTGCAATTAGCGCAACTCCGGCTCCGTAAGAGGAATGGAGGTTAACTTCAGGATTATAATGAAAATAATTGAAGGAGGATATGTATGAACCATTTATTATTTCTCGAAACGAATCCTTTTGCAAAGGTAATCAGCCCTATTGTGGATTTATTGAACATGGTAGTGAATCCCGCGCTGCTCCTGGTCGGAGCGCTCGGAGCAATCTATTGTATTCTTCTGGGCGTGAAGCTTGCGAAGGCGGAGGAGCCGCAGGATCGCGATAAGGCGAAGAACAGCCTGAAGAATGCGATCATCGGATTCGTACTGATATTTGTACTGATTCTCGCGTTAAGAATCGCGCTGCCGGCAATGAGCGACTGGCTGAATTCCACTACGAATTCGTCACTGTCGCCGACTCCTACTTCTGCTCCGTAACGGCAGGATCACGAAGAGGGAGAGAGGGCTGCGGGGCCAAAGGAAGGTCTGAGGTCCCGCAGCCTTTTCATAAGAAGCCGCGTCATGCGGCGCGGTTTCAGTTCTGAGAGGCAGTGCGTTTTGTGAAGAGAAAATAGAAGAAGTATTACCGGACTGTATTTTGTTCACAGAACGTAAACAGGCGGAAACGGTAAGGATTAAGAGTTTAGGGCGGCGGATTCTATCAAGGAGGTGTATTTTGTGAAAAGAGCGACAATCGCGGTACTTTGCATCATATGTGTTTTATTTACAGGGTGCAACTCTCTGTTTCTTGGCAATACCGAGGTGGTTCTGGTCAGACAGGAGGAATTCTTCCCGTCATCCCAGTATGCCTATCAGAACGCGCAGACGGTATCTCTGACCTTTACGGGTCAGGGAGAGGATGCGTTTTATATTAATCCGTATCATTCCAAGGATCCGGAGGATCTGCTGTATTTTGAGTGCCTCGATATGCTGGGAGAGAGTACTCTGATCTATGGATATCAGACCATAATCCGGGAACCGCAGAAGGAAGAGCCGGAAGATGATACCAGGGAGATTGTATTCGAGACAGAGCTGGTCGACGGAACCGGCGTGCTGAGAGCCTATGAGATTATCCGTGACGAGAACGGAAACGAGATTCGCAGAGAGGATGTGACGGAGGAATTCGGAAGCGCGGGCAGTACTTCTGCTTCGGCGGGAAGTCAGGTTACGCCGGTTCCTTCTCAGACTCCGGATACAGATTCAGACGAATCACTAAGCCCGACGCCGAGTCCGAGTCCGACACCGACGCCGACGCCGGTTCCTCCTGTTAAGGTATCCGCAGAGGATGGAAGTCTTTTATCGGAAGAGGAAGAGATATCGGTTGAGAAGAACAATATAGGGAAGATGGTAACGCAGTTTGTTGCCTATAATTTTAAGACGAGAGAGGCTCACATTATCTTCAAGCATATTACGGATGCGTCGGAGGTTCAGTCCCTTTATCTTCAGGAGCTTCCCAACCCTTCCGAGGGCTGGGATAAGGATTATCTGCTGTATTTTAACCGTATCTGTTATTTTTATCGGTTCAGAACAGGGGATACAATGCAAAGTGAGCTGTATTCTCAGTTCGACGCCGGAACAGCCATTAACGGCGCGTATGCCTGGATCCAGGCGGATACCAGTAAGGAGCTTACTCTGAAGAATGTGTGTGTCACGGGACAGGGGAATAATGACAGGATTCATCTCTCGACCATGCTGGAAATCGGGGAGATTGACGAGAATACGGAGATCGATGAGGATATTGACGAAAGTACGGAGCTGCCGGAGGATATGTACAGTCAGGTAGGAATCCGGATTCAGCTGGAGTTCCCGGAACGAAATGATATCTGGTTTGAAAGGCAGGACGATGAAAGTACATACCGTTTCATAAATACCTCTCTGGATGTCTATAAGGATAATGCGCTGTTCACAAGCTTTCCGATGACGCGGGATAATGCCGGGAACTGGCTGGTCTCGGATATACAGTTTCATACGGAGTATGTGTCGGAATGGATCAGCGGTGTCGTTGACCGGATTGAAGATGTGTATGAGGAGGCGCCTCCGATCGCGCCCGTTCTTCCGGATCCGCCCTCGATTCCGACCGGAGAGCTTACAGTGGAGGAACAGCTGGAAGTGCAGCAGATGATAATTGATTATCAAAATGCTGTCGAAAATTTCAACGAGGAATATGCCAGGTATGAGCAGGAATATAACGATTACCAGAACCGTAAGGAAAACGGTACGCTCGATGTCATCACGAGAACCAGAAGTACGATGACAGATTCCGCTGATTATGCCTATGAGCAGATTGAAGGCTATACCCATACCGGCGTTCGGGTCTGCTTACGGGACGGAGCAAGCTGCTTTTTGATTCGCTATATCAATACCATGTCTACTACGGCGCCCTATTATAACAGCGGACGTATTGTCTATGCGGACAATAAGGCGTATGTGCTGGATCAGGATGCGGAAATAACGGCATTTTATAATAATCTGAACGGAATTGGCGAGATACCGACGGACAATACCACCGTTCATACCTATGTGGTTGCGGATTCGGAGCTAAGCAGCGTAAGTCAGATGCCAGAGGGAGCAGCCGAGGGACTTATGGCTTTCTCTAAGAGCTATATTTACCTTGTTAAGCAGGGAACCCTGTCAGAGCAGCATTATTATAATACGGAGCTGAATCAGAAGACAGGGAACGGCACAGCGATTCGAATTCCTTATTCGGAGATATGGGATCCGATTGAACGAACCGAAGAGGTATACCGGGAGAGTACCAGTACGGTAACGCCGGATGAAACGGCGAATTCCTCCGATGATACTACAATCTCACAGCGTACGGACGAGAATGGGAACCCGATTGATCTGAGCGGCGTTAATACCGGAAAATCGGATTCCGAGCTCTTAGATGGTTTGCCTTCCGTGAATACGGATGATTCTCAGACCAACAGCTCCGGTGTGGGGGGCTCCGAGTATTTTAACAGTGATCAGTCCCTTGAGAAAGACGGAGTACAGGCGGAGGATGTGGGAAGCGCTACTCTGGAGGAGACGGATCCGGCGGAGATTTACAGTGTTAAGAACTTTATTATACGTGAAGAGGATATTATCATTACCTCCAGATACTGTGGAATTATCGTATACCGCACGGGTACCAATGTCAAAGTCGAGCGCGTGCACGAGGGATCCTTCTACCAGTCCTTTCTCTCGAGCAAGAGCGGCTTCTATGTGGCAATCGGATATCCGGATACGAACGTAAACTATCAGGAATACGATATCATTAATGCCAAGGCATATGAATACACTCTGGATACACAGGAGCTGAAGGTCGGAATAGTCGGAAACGGTGTGAATACACCCTTGGCGGCGATTGCGGATACGCTGGGATACTTCAGAGAAGAAGGACTTACGGCAACGGTTACGTCCTTTGCTTCCATAGAGGAAGGACTTGCGGCGCTGGAATCCGGAACCATAGAGGTGCTTGTGAATGATTCTGCCGAAGCTATAGTGAAAGGAGCGGCGCAGGGGAAGGGATATACGATAATCGGAGGTATGGATGCCGACAGGGGCGTTTTGATTTCAACACAGGAATATCAGAACCGGATTTTTACGGTGTCGGATCTGGCCGGACATACGGTTGCGGGTGTCGGAACAGATACCGGATTCCTTGCGGTCAGAGATCTGGCGCAGAATGCGGGACTTGACGCGGAGACGGAATTTATCGGGTATGAAAGCTATGAAGAGGTAATCGAAGCGGTTGCGGAAGGAACGGCGCAGGTTGGAATTGTCAAAGGAGAGTATGGTCTGACTGCCGAACAGACTGAGATAGAGGTTCAGATTGAATTGGGCAGTGAGAGTGATGTTGTTCTGGAGGGATCAACGAATTATGACACGACTTCCTATGAGACGGTGACACAAAATCTGATTATACTGCGGGATGTATCAGAATGGGTTTCCGATATGCCGGGCGGTATTGTGACAGTAATGGGCAGTAAGCTGGATGGTAAGCAGGAGGCTCTGATAAAGTTTGAGATCGCTCTGTTAAGAGCTTATCTGGACGTTGCGCAGTATCATACAACCTCGGCGCAGAATTTGGCAGAGTACACGGGTATGACAGATGAGAGTACGGAATACGCGTTGTATTCGGACGGAGGAGAAGCGCAGCCTGCCCCGCTTAAGAAGCAGATCGGAGAATTTTATCAGATTCTTGGACGCGCGGGAGAGATTCCTGAGACCAGCTACTGGAATCTGAACTCGAATGTGGATATGACGGTTTATAAGGCCGCTCTGGATGAGATGCTGATTCGATATCCGACGAATGAGATTGTTCAGGAGCTGCTGACGGAATATAACGCTAATCATTAGAGAGGCAGAATTTGCATAAAACCATGCATTTTCTGCTGCAACCGCCCGATTTTAAAAGGCTTATGGTATAATAACATAAAGATTTGAAAGAGTTGAAAGGAGAATACGATTATGACAGTAGAAGAATTAATGAACAGGGCAAGCGACGAGCAGATCGCAAAGGTGCAGGCGTGCAAAACCAAGGAGGAGATCCTTGCGGCTGCAAAGGAGGAGAACTTCGCATTGACCGGGGAAGAGGCAGAGGAGATTCTGAAGGTATTATACCCGCCTTACGGTGAGATCTCCGATGATTCCCTGGATATGGTAGCCGGGGGCAAGGGTGATGATGAGCCGGAGTGTAAGCATGACGGGGCAGCAACGCTTCTTCGCTGGGAGGGCAATACCTTCTATTACAGGTGCAGTAAGTGTGGAAAGACATTCTCCAGAAAGCAGTGATTGCGGTACGCATCCGGGCACAAAGAGATATCATACAAAAGCCGCGCGGGAAATTCCCGCGCGGCTTTTGTATGTATCAGCTCCTTTTGAATGCCTGTTCGCAATAAATGCAGCGGTAGATTCCCTTATCGGGATCCGCAAGACGAAAGGTATGGGGAAGCTGATGCTCCACGGAGGTAATACATCTGGGATTCCTGCATCGGATAATTCCCGTAACCGTGTCGGGAAGTCTTAAGGCCCGCTTCTCGACAATCTTTCCGTCTTCAATGATATTAATCGTGATCGTGGGATCCAGGACCGCAATCATATCCAGATCAAGCGTATTTTTACCTTCAATCTTGATAATATCCTTTTTCCCCATTTTATTGCTCTTCGCGTTCTTTATAATGGCGACGCTGCAGTCTAAATTCTCTAAGTGAAGATAATTATAGATCGCCATGGATCCGCCCGCCTTGATATGATCGAGTACAACGCCTTCTGTTAATCCGCCGATATTCAGCATAAGCTTTACCTTCCTTTCCGATTATGATTCATCTGCCTTGATTCCGAGCATGGTCAGGATGAGCGCCATTCTGACATAGACAGCGAACTTTGCCTGTTTAAAATAGACTGCGCGGGGATCGGAATCCACCTCGGAAGCAATTTCATTGACGCGGGGCAGGGGATGGAGCACGAGCATATCTTTGCCGGCCAGCGCCATTTTCTTAGAATCCAGAATATAGGTATCCTTCAGACGGATATAGTCTTCTTCATTGAAGAAACGCTCCTTCTGAACCCGGGTCATGTAGAGAATATCCAGTTCCGGAAGCACCTCTTCAAGCGTATGCACCTCGCGGAACGGAATCTGATTCTTCTTAAGGACGCCTTCCCTCAGGTAGGTAGGAATCCGAAGCTCTTCCGGTGAAATCAGTACAAAGGAGACTCCGGGATAGCGTACCATTGCGTTGATCAGAGAATGAACCGTGCGTCCAAACTTCAGATCTCCGCACAGTCCGATGGTCAGGTGATCAAGTCGTCCCTTTAAAATTTTAATTGTCAGAAGATCGGCAAGAGTCTGGGTCGGATGATTATGACCGCCGTCCCCGGCATTGATAACCGGGATCTCAGAATACATGGAAGCGACCAGGGGAGCTCCCTCCTTCGGATGACGGATGGCACAGATATCGGCATATCCGGAGATAACACGGATGGTATCCGCGACGGTTTCTCCTTTGGCTGCGGAGGAAGAATCTGCGGAAGAGAAGCCGAGAACGCTGCCGCCTAAGTTCAGCATTGCGGCTTCGAAGCTGAGTCTGGTTCTTGTACTCGGTTCATAAAACAGGGTAGCAAGCTTTTTCCCGTGGCAGCAATCAGAATATTTGCCGGGATCCCGGATGATATCCTCTGCCAGGTTCAGAATATCCGTAAGCTCTGAAACGGATAAGTCTAAGGGACTGATTAAATGTTTCATAAGCACCTCCGTGATGGATTATAGTGTGCCGGCCGAACAAGCACGCTGATTCATATTCAACTTGCAATTATACTATGGGGATGAAAAAAATACAAGTCAAAATATAAATTTTGGCCGCACGCCCGTCACCAGGATCAGGCGTGCGGCCATAACGATTAGAATCCAAAATATCTTGCCGCGTTATTATAGGAGATATCCTGAACGATTCTGCCAAGTACCTCGAAGTCGCAGGGATATTCTCCGTTCTCAACCCAGGAGCCGATCAGATCACAGAGTATTCTTCTGAAATACTCATGTCTGGTGTAGGAAAGGAAGCTTCTGGAATCGGTCAGCATACCGACAAAGTTCGACAGGAGGCCGAGATTGGCAAGGCTTGTCATCTGTTCGATCATGCCGGTTTTGTTATCCGCGAACCACCATGCGGAGCCGTGCTGAATCTTCCCGACTGCGCCGGAATCCTGGAAGCAGCCGATAATCGTTCCGATCGCGGCGTTATCCCCCGGATTCAAGGAATAGAGTATGGTCTTCGGGAGCTCGTCCGTTTCGCTGAGCGCATTGAGAAAATCAGCAAGCTGGGCCGACGGGCCGTAGGTATTGATGCAGTCATAGCCGGTATCAGGTCCGAGCTTCTGATACATCTTCCGGTTATTGTCACGCTTCGCACCGTAATGCAGCTGCATAACCCAGCCGAGCCTGTGATATTCTCTTCCTGCGAAGATCATGAACGCAGTCTTGAACTTCAGCTCCTCGTCGGGGGACGGCATGATTCCGGACAGTCTCTTCGTGAAGATGGCTTCAATCTCTTCTTCCGGCGCCGGCTGATACATGACATAATTCAGTCCGTGATCCGATACCTTACAGCCCATGGAATCAAAGAAAGCAAGGCGGGATCTTAAGGCCTCCTTCAGATCCGCGAAGCTGTGAATGGAAATACCGGATGCCGCTTCCAGCTTACTGATATAATCAGGATAATCCGGCTTCTCCAGGTTCATGGCCTTGTCGGGACGCCATGCGGGAAGGACCTTTACGTCGAAGTCTTTATCTTCGGCGATCTTCTTATGCCATTCAAGGGAATCGATCGGATCATCGGTTGTACAGATCAGACGGACATTGGACTGCCTGATAATTCCGCGAACGCTTAACGCGGGATCATGAAGCTTTTCGTTGCACAGATTCCAGATCTCCTCAGCCGTCCGGCCTGTCAACGGAGTATTGCAGTCAAAATATCTCTGAAGCTCGAGATGACTCCAGTGATACAAAGGGTTGCCGATAGCCTTCTCAAGCGTCTCAGCCCACTTCTGGAACTTCTCGCGATCCGTGGCATCACCGGTAATATAGGCTTCTTCTACGCCGTTCGAGCGCATCTGGCGCCACTTATAGTGATCGCCGCCGAGCCAGACCTGAGTAATATTATCGAAGCTTCTGTCCTGGGCGATCTCCTGCGGATTAATGTGGCAGTGATAGTCAATGATCGGCATCTTTTCCGCGTAATCATGATAGAGTCTCTTTGCCGTATCCGTAGACAATAAGAAATCCTGATCCATAAATGCTTTCATGTAATGAAACCTCCTTATGATAAATAAAAAATATTCTGATTATACCTTAACGCGCGTATCCTGCTGCCCGCCGGAGTATCCGTCCGACCAGGCCGGCGTTGTCCGGCGTCTGACCAGCTCGCCTGAAATCGTGGTCCTGTTCGGCGCGTCGCTTCCCGTAAAAACACGCATCAGGGTGGCGACGGTCGTAAGGCTTAAGGTCTCGACATGATTGTCGATTGAGGTCAGCTCCGGTTCTGAACAGACGGCAAGAATGGAATTATTATATCCAATCACGGCCAGATCGTCCGGTATGCGAAGTCCAAGAGCTCCTGCATATTTTACGGCGCCGACAGCCAGCACATCTTCGGCGCCGAAGACCGCATCAAACAGAAAACCTCGGGAATGAAGGCAAAGCAGCAGATCCTTCGCCTGCATAATATCGTTGCCGCACATCTGCGCATACTCCTCCGCGGCGGACAGCCCCTCCGCAGCCAGGGCATCCTGAAAGCCCGAGAGCTTCTGCAGGGAGCTGTAGGATCGGGAACAGTACAGGAACAGGGGGCGTTGGTATCCCTGCCGGATCAGCTTTCGTGTATTATCGTATACCGCCTGATAATCGTCACATAATGTGCAGTAGATATTGGGGTGGGAAAGATAGCCGTTAATCAGCATTACGGGCACCTCCTTCGCAGCATCGGCAATGTACTGGTTATCTTTCTTTGACGGCTCGAGATAATTGGATCCAACCAAGATAATTGCATCCACGCGCTTGGACAGCAGCAGCTTAAGGTAATTCTGTCTGGCCGCCAGCTCATAGCCGGTACAGCACAGGAAAGAATCATAACCGTTTTTCCTCAGATTTCTCTCCAGATGGTAGACCGCATTCGCCAAGAAGGGATCCGAAGAGTCGGCGCACATTATGCCGATGGTCTTCATCGTATTCAGGCCAAGCCCGCGCGCAAACACATTCGGAGTATAGCCAAGCTCCGTCATAACGTTAAGAACCTTCTGTCTGGTCTTGTCACTGACATTGGCATTCCCGTTGATTACGCGCGAAACGGTTGCGATGGACACGCCGGCCTTTTTGGACACATCATAAATATTCAAATGCTCACCTCCTGGCATATATGTAAGCCCTTACAAAAAAGAGGAATCTCACTCACACTTCTACATTGATTATACTATACCCAAAAAGGATTGGCAAGGGGGATCCGACAAAAAAATTTTGAAAGAAACGCCTTGGTTTTTCTCGGTAGAACTAAGGATAAACACAAATTTTGAAATTCTTGAAAAAGCGGTTGACAATAAGGGCGGAATCGATTACCATAAGAATGTAAACGCTTACAATTATTTGGAACCGATGCGGATTTCACTCCCGGGAACCGCATGTTGAATACAGATTAAAAAATAAAAAGGAGAAGAGACTATGAATGTATTAAACAAATCCATTTCAAACGCGGCAGACAGGCCGGTGAAGGTGCTTCAGTACGGCGAAGGCAATTTTTTAAGAGGGTTCGTGGATTATATGATTGACGTGGCGAATGAAGCGGGGGTCTTTGACGGCAGTGTTGCGATAGTTAAGCCGATTGCGTTCGGCAGCCTGGATAAGTTCCGGGAGCAGGAATGTCAGTACACGCTTTCCCTCCGCGGCAGGGAGAACGGGGAGACGAAGGTGGTGAACCGGATCATAACCAGCGTGTCGGACGCGGTGGACGCAATCAGCGAATATGACAGATACGCCGCTTATGCGAAGTGTGAGACGCTTCGGTTCGTTGTATCGAACACGACAGAAGCGGGTATTGTCTTTGATGAGACGGATGAATTCGACGCGGCTCCGCCTAAGACCTATCCCGGCAAGCTGACAAAATTTTTATATGAGAGATTTGCCGCGTTCGGGGGAGATCCGGACAAGGGGCTGATTATCATTCCCTGCGAGCTGATTGAGGACAACGGCGGTTCTTTGAAGGACTGCGTCATGAAATTCGCAGCACTCTGGAAGCTTCCGGATGAATTTAACGATTGGGTCAGGAATGCCTGCGTATTCTGCAGTACGCTTGTTGACCGGATTGTGACCGGCTATCCGAAGGAAGAGGCCGCCGCGATGTGCGAGGAATTCGGGTATCAGGATTCTCTGCTGGATACCGGCGAAATCTTTGCTCTGTGGGTTATTGAGAGCGAGAAGGATGTCAGTAAGGAGCTTCCTCTTGATCAGGCGGGGCTTCCGGTTATTTTCACCGACAATCAGAAGCCTTACAGGGAGAGAAAGGTACGTATCTTAAACGGCGCGCACACCTCCTTTGTTCTGGCCTCTTATCTGGCCGGCAATGATTATGTGAAGGAATCCATGGAGGATGCCGATATTCGCGCATTCATGATGCATACGGTATTTGATGAGATCATTCCGACGCTCTCTCTGCCTGAGGATGAGTGCAGGGCATTTGCGAATGCGGTGATCGAACGCTTTGAGAATCCGTTTATCCGCCATGCTCTGTTATCGATCTCTTTGAATTCCGTATCGAAGTGGAAGTCAAGATGCCTGCCGAGCCTGACCGGGTATATCAAAAGGTTCGGGACGCTTCCGAAGCATCTGACCTTCTCGCTGGCTGCGCTGATGTGCTTCTATACGGGAGACGAGATAAGAGACGGCGCCCTGATCGGACACAGGAACGGCGAAGAATATAAGATTATGGATGATGAGAAGGTACTTGCGTTTTTCCTTGAGAATTCGGGAAAGAGCGTAAAGGAATTCGCGCAGAGCTATCTGTCGCGCAGGGACTTCTTCGGAGAGGATATGACCGCATATGAAGGACTTGCAGACGCGGTTGCGGCAGATATTGAGGAGATCCGCAGGAACGGAATGCGCGCGGCGGTCAGGAGTCTTGAGTAAAGCGGGGGAAAGCATGCAGGATTATATTAAGATTAACGGAAAGGATAATGTGGCGGTCGCTTTAAAGGATCTGAAGAAGGGCAGCGTGCTTGAAACGGGAGAGTCCCGGATTGTCCTAAAGGAGGATATCGCGCAGGGACATAAGATTGCGCTTGCGGATATTCCGGAAGGCGGCAGCGTCATCAAATACGGCGCTCCGATCGGGCATGCCGTAAGGAATATCGCGCAGGGAGAGTGGGTGCATACTCATAATGTGAAGACGAATCTCGGCGGAGTGCTTACGTATACGTATGAACCGGACGTAACGGAGCTCAAGCCGGTTACTGCCGTAACCTTTCTCGGATACCGCAGGGCGGACGGCAGTGTCGGAATCCGCAATGAGATCTGGATTATCACCACGGTCGGCTGTGTGAACTCAATCGCGGGAGCAATGGAAAGAACTTTCGCGTACAAGTGTCAGGGAACCTCGGCAGAAGGGATCTTTGCCTTCCCTCATCCCTACGGCTGCTCTCAGATGGGGGAGGATCAGGAGAATACCAGAAGAATTCTGGCAGATCTGATTCACCATCCGAACGCGGGCGGCGTTCTGGTCCTGGGACTCGGATGCGAGAACAGCAATATCGGCATATTAAAGGATTATATCGGAGATTATGATGAAAGACGGGTCAAATTTCTGAACTGCCAGGACGTTGAGGATGAGATGGAGGCGGCCGGGGAGCTGATTGATGAGCTGATTCAATATGCGGGAAGCTTCCAAAGGGAGGAGATCAGCGCGTCCGAGTTGGTAATCGGCATGAAGTGCGGCGGATCGGACGGCCTGTCCGGAATTACGGCCAATCCGGTTGTGGGAGCATTTTCGGACAAGCTGATTGCTCAGGGAGGAACGACGATCCTGACAGAGGTTCCGGAGATGTTCGGAGCGGAGACCTTTCTGATGGCGCGCTGCCGGAATAAGGAGCTGTTTGGCAAGACGGTTGATATGATTAACGACTTTAAGAACTATTTTACAAGTCATAATCAGACGATTTATGAGAATCCGTCTCCCGGGAATAAGAAAGGCGGCATTACAACGCTGGAGGATAAATCCCTGGGATGTACGCAGAAGTCCGGAAGCGCTCCGGTGTCAGATGTGCTGAAGTATGGTGAGCGGGTTAAGACAAAGGGACTGGTTCTCTTATCGGCTCCGGGCAACGATCTGGTCGCGTCCACCGCGCTTGCGGCTGCGGGAGCGCATATGGTGCTCTTTACCACGGGCCGGGGAACTCCGTTCGCCTCTCCGGTTCCTACCATGAAGATCGCAACGAATACCCCGCTGGCGGATCGGAAGCAGAACTGGATCGATTTTAACTGTGGAACCATGACGGACGGGGTATCCTTGGAGGAGCTGTCGGACGCGCTGCTTGCACAGGTGCTTGCGGTCGCCTCGGGCAGACAGGTCAGGGCGGAGAAGGCAGGCTATCACGATATGGCAATATTCAAGCAGGGCGTGACCCTGTAATGGATCCACGATCCGGGATTATAGCATTTTGCAAAAAGGCATTTCTGTCTTGCGCGGACGGATCCGATTCTGGTATAATGGCTGCAGAACGGCCGTTATACCGGAGCCGGTAAAAGTAACAGTAAAGGAGATTGCATTATGGCAAAAGTTGTAACAATGGGTGAGATTATGTTAAGACTTTCCACACCCGGTTATGAGAAGTTTATTCAGGCGGATACATTTGACATTAACTACGGGGGCGGCGAGGCGAATGTCGCGGTTTCGCTGGCGAATTACGGACATCAGGCTTCCTTCGTAACCAAGGTTCCGAACAATCCGATCGGAGAATGCGCGGTTGCGGCGCTTAGAAAATATAACGTAGACACCACGCATATCGCGAGAGGCGGAGAGAGACTCGGCATCTATTACCTTGAAACAGGGGCTTCGATGAGAGCGTCTAATGTTGTATATGACCGCGCGCATTCCTCTATTGCGGAAGCGGATGCTTCGGATTTCGATTTTGACGCAATCTTTGACGGCGCGGACTGGTTCCATTTTACGGGAATTACTCCTGCCATCAGCGATAAGGCGGCCCTGCTTACCGAGGAGGCTCTGAAGGCAGCCAAGGCGAAGAACGTTACGGTATCCTGTGATCTGAACTTCCGCAAGAAGCTGTGGTCTTCCGAAAAGGCGCAGAAGGTTATGACGAATCTGATGCAGTATGTGGATGTCTGCATCGGCAATGAAGAGGACGCGCAGAAGGTGCTTGGCTTTAAGCCCGGCAATACGGACGTTACAAGCGGTTCTCTGGAGCTTGCGGGTTATGAGAATATTTTTAAGCAGATGACAGACAGATTCGGCTTCCGGTATGTTGTCAGCTCCTTAAGAGAAAGCTATTCCGCTTCGGACAACGGATGGTCCGCCGCTATTTATGACGGAAAGGAATTCTATCATTCCAGAAAATATGAAGTAAGAATCGTGGATCGCGTGGGCGGAGGAGATTCGTTCGCGGGCGGATTGATCTGCGGACTGCTCGACGGAAGGAATTATAAGGACGCGCTGGAATTCGCGGTCGCTGCTTCCGCGTTAAAGCATACGATTCCCGGAGATTTCAATCTGGTAACGCGCGCGGATGTGGAGACTCTGATGGGCGGAGACGGATCGGGACGCGTGCAAAGATAAGCGATTCAGGAAGAGGACTTAGGAGTCTCCTTCGATTCTGCGGCGTCGGGGAGACTTCCGGTCAATTTTTGCAAGGTTCTAAGGAAGAAAGACCAGATTTTCCGTTCAGATATGTAGTATAATACAGGCAACAAAGGTTTTCAGTCGGAAAGGAGTATATTCATATGGAACTTAGAACTGCTTCATCACCCAAAGATGTCAAATATTATACAACGCAGAGGCTTCGCGAGGAGTTTTTGATTGACGATCTCTTCGGACCGGATGAGATTAAGATGGTATACAGCCACATTGACCGCATTATCACCGGATCCGCCGTCCCGGTTAAGGGAGTGCTTACCGTTACGGCAGGAGAAGAGCTGCGGGCGGAGTATTTCCTTGAGAGAAGGGAAATGGGCGTCATTAATATCGGCGGCAAGGGAACGGTTACGGTTGACGGGACCGTATATGAGCTCGAATATAAGGACGGCATGTACATAGGAATGGGATCGAAGGATATTGTATTCGCAAGCGCGGATGCGAACAGTCCGGCGAAGTTCTATTTCAACAGCGCTCCCGCGCATAAGACGTATCCGACGGTTTTAATTAAGCCGGAGAACTGTGTCCGGGTAGAGCTTGGTTCCCTTGAGGAGTCGAATCACCGCTTTATCTGCAAGTATATCCTCCCCGGTCAGGTTGAGAGCTGCCAGCTGGTTATGGGAATGACGCAGCTGCTGCCCGGAAGCGTCTGGAATACCATGCCCTGCCATACTCATGACAGGAGGATGGAGGTCTATCTGTATTTTGATATGCCGAAGGATGCTCTGGTGTTCCATTACATGGGTGAGCCGGAGGAGACCAGGCATATTGTAATGCGGAATGAACAGGCTGTCATCTCGCCGAGCTGGTCGATCCACGCGGGTTCCGGAACGCAGGCCTATACCTTTATATGGGGTATGGTCGGAGAGAATCAGGATTTTGACGATATGGACGGCGTTGCGATGAAAGATCTGAAATAAAAACACTTGTGGGCTGCTGCGCGGAGAATATCGGAAGGTATTCTGCGGCAGCCTTTTTGTATAAAAAGGAGTAGAATTATGGTTTATAATCGTTATCAATTTCAGGTGCCAATAGAAAAGCAGGTCCGTGTCATTACGGATACGGACGCGAAGAATGAAGCGGATGATCAGTTCGCGATTGTACATGCTCTGCTGAGTCCGAAGTTCGATAATGTAGGGTTGATTGCGGCGCATTACGGAACGGGCCGCCATGCGGACAGCATGGAGAGAAGCTTTCAGGAATTGGAGCTGATTCTGGATAAGATGGGATTTGACAGGAAGATTGCGTACCGGGGCGCTGCGCATCCGCTGCCTTCTCCCTCGAAGCCCGTGGATTCCGAGGGTGCTAGGCTGATAATCAGGGAAGCGATGAAAGAGGATGCCAGACCACTCTATGTAACATTCTTAGGGCCGTTAACTGATATGGCGAGCGCGTATCTGATGGAGCCGCGCATTGCGGATCGGGTAACGGTAATCTGGATCGGAGGCGGAAAATATCCGAACGGTGGACCGGAATTCAATCTGGGGAACGATATCCATGCCGCCAATGTTGTTTTCTCTTCCCCGATCCGTGTATGGCAGGT
>DVNP01000070.1 GCA_018714285.1 Candidatus Caccomorpha excrementavium
AAACTGATAATCAAAAGCTGATAACAAAAACGGGGTTTTGCCTGAAACATGTCCGAACATTCATTCCAGACGCCTGCGTATCCCGATTTGCGGAATATCCGGCCCGGGCAGCTTCCACTGCGTCTCCCTCATCCAAGCCAAATCTCCCACAAAACGGAACCACAGCCGGCAAAAAGTAATGTTCAGACATGTTCTGGCAGAACCCCTTCCATGTACTTCTGTGTGCGAACTATTCTAAAATATCATCCAGAATTGAGCTGCTCTGTGCTGCCGGTATCTCCTCATACTGTCTGACATAACCGGACTGCGGCGTCTCATATTGAATGACCGTATTATCATTCGGATATACCATGCCCAGTTCTCCAACCGCTACGGAATAAATATAATCCAGATCCAACGCCTCGTTCATGCTCGCAAGCATGGCGTCATTCTTTTTCTGCGTCTGCGACAGCTCACTCTCTAATGTCTTGATCTCCTTCTTCATGTTCGTAATATCTGCCTGAGCCTTGAGATAACTGATACAGGTGTACAGTGTCAGGGCTATCACTCCGATCAGAAAGAGCAGAGACAGAAAATTCAGCGCCGGAATCCGCCTTGCTTTCTTTGACGGACGTCTCTTCTTCCGGAGCTCTTCCTCCGGATAACCGTCCGAATACAATCTATCATCGTCCGGGACAGGCGCCAGACGTCTCGCCGCGCTGCCGTCCGTATAGATGCTGTGCCCATATCTGCGATTTGTTCTGTCATTCCTCTCCATAATCCTGCTCCTCCAATCCTGCATTCCGTATCCGATTCTGCCTGTCCTGATCTGTCCCGTGTTTTTCAAATATCAGCAGCTTCGCGCTCTTCGCCCGGGGATTCTCATTCTGCTCCCGCTCAGACGGAAGCACCGGTTTTTTCGTCAGCACCATTCCCCTGCTTTTCCTGCCGCATACGCAGACCGGAAACGACGGCGGACAGATACAGGGATTCTCATTCCTCCGAAACGCTTCCTTGACAATCCGATCCTCCAGAGAATGAAAGGTAATAATACACAGCCTTCCGCCCTCTGCCAGCGAGTTAATCATGCTGTCTAGGGATTCCTTCAGAACCGTAAGCTCCTGATTCAGTTCAATCCTGATTGCCTGATAGGTTCTCTTGGCGGGATGCCCGCCCTGCGCCCTGAACTTTGCCGGAATCGCGGCTTTAACAGCCTCCGTAAGCTCGCCGGCCGTTTCGATAGGCTTCTTTTCCCTTGCCTTTGCAATATGTCTGGCAATATTCTTTGCAAATCTGTCTTCACCGTAATCTCTGATAATACGGTAAAGCTCCTGTTCCGTATAATCATTCACAATATCTCTGGCTGTCCGCCCTGATCGGGTGTCCATTCTCATATCAAGCGGTGCATTATCATCCCGATAGGTAAATCCTCTCTCCGGCGTATCAAGCTGATAGGACGACACTCCCAAATCCAGCACAATGCCATTCACGCTTCCGATTCCAAGCTCCTTCAGTATCTGTCCCATATTTCTGTAATTATCCCTGATAATGGTCACCCTGCCGCCATACGGCTTCAGCCGCTCTCCCGCAGCCAGAACCGCAGCCTCATCCTGATCAATTCCGATCAGTCTGCCGCCCGGCCCGAGCAGACTTAAAACCTTCTCTGCATGCCCTCCGCCGCCCAGTGTTCCGTCTACATAGATGCCGTCCGGCTTCACGGCCAGTCCTTCGACGGTTTCATTCAGCAGTACGGAAGTGTGTGTAAACAGCTTGGCCTGTCTGATGTCTTCCATCCTGCTTCTCCTTTCCTCAGGCTAAAAGCTCAGTCCGTATTCTGCCATACGGTCCGCAATCTCATCCATTCCTTCAAATGTGCGATTCTTCTCCCAGCGTTCTCTGCTCCATATCTCAACCTTGTTCATCATGCCAATAAACACGACATCCTTCTCAAGCGCCGCGTATTCTCTCAGCTTCGCCGGTATCAGAATCCTGCCCTGCTTGTCCGCCTCGCAGTCAGCGGCTCCCGCCATGAAATATCTCTGCAGCTGTCTTGCCTCCTGTGTTCCGGGAAGCTTTCTCAGCTCCTCGACAAAGTGGTTCCATTCGTCATATGGGTATGCGAACAGACACCCTTCCAGCCCAAGCGTTACGACAAACCTGTCGCCTAATTCTTCCCTGAGTCTGGACGGCACGATAATCCTGCTCTTGGCATCAATCGTATGATTGTATTCACCCATAAACATACCATCACCTGCTTTTCGAGTTCGCCTCCACTTTCAACCACTTTGCCCTATTCCGGGCCACTTTTCACCACATGATATCTTATTTTATACCACATCCCAAAAATAATCAATAGTAATTTCCAGATAAAAAAAGAAAGGAAAACCCTACCAGTAGATGTTTCCTCTCTCTTTTCGACCGCGACATACAAGATATAGTGTATTTTTCTGTTAACGAACAAAATGTGTCAGTATTCAGACAACCATCTGCTCCCAAACTTCTTCTAGTAAATTAGTCCTATCTTTTTTTCCCCTTTCTATACAGCTTAATCCGTACTCCAATCCATACCAAGGCAGAGATGACAATCAGAGCAATGGACAGAACTCTTGCCACCGGAATCACGGTTCCCCAGATATACAGGGAATCCAGCCTGAGTTCCTCCATCCACAATCTTCCAAGACTGTACCCCGCCAGATACAAAAGAAGAAGCTCCCCATGAAACTTTTTATGCTTGGTAAGAAGCATGATCAGAAGAAACAGAACCAGATTCCAGATCATCTCGTATAAAAAGATCGGATGGACCTGTATATAGACCGTCCCCTCTACCACCTTCTGGTGATCCCTGATTTCACTGATCTTCTGAAACAGCGGCTGATTATTTGCGTACTTCGCGGCCAGATCCGCGAAAGCTCCGTAAAAGTCCGAAGAGACGTCATGAATGTTCAACTGCATCGCAAACAGATTCTCTGTATAACATCCGAACGATTCCCGATTGAAGAAATTACCGAGCCTCCCAATCACCTGCCCGGCGGCAAGCCCCGCCACACAGGTGTCCGTCAGCTCTCCGAACCGGATTTTTCGCAGCTTCGCGTACAGGACTGAGACCAGAAGCGCAGTAAGAATTCCTCCGTATATTGCAAGTCCTCCTGTCCGGATATTCAGAATGAGCATCGGATTCTCCTGAAATTCATCAAAATGGAATGCCACATAAAAAAGTCTGGCTCCAATCACCGAAGAAATAATTGCATAGAGCGCAAAGTCCAGATACAGCTCGCCGTTCTGCCTGGTGCGCCTTGCCTGCCACTGCGTAATCATTACGCCTGTCACCATGGCAGCCGCAACAATAATCCCATAATATGCAATCGTCAGGCCGAATACGGTAAAGTCTCTGGGAACATTTTCAAAGGTAATTCCCAGATTCGGAAAACGAATGCCTCTCTCAAAGAGCATTCCAATCACCACCTATTATACATTGAATCGGAAGAGCACTACATCCCCGTCCTGTACCACATAATCCTTTCCTTCGGATCTTACAAGTCCCTTTTCCTTCGCCGCGTTATAGCTGCCGCATTCCATCAGATGATCATAGCTTACAATCTCTGCCCGGATAAATCCTCTTTCAAAGTCGGAATGAATCTTGCCTGCCGCCTGCGGAGCCTTTGTTCCGGCCTTAATCGTCCATGCTCTGGTCTCCTTCGGGCCTGCCGTCAGAAAACTGATCAGTCCGAGAATCCGGTAGCTCGCCCGAATCAGCTTCTCAAGCCCTGCTTCCTTTAAGCCC
>DVNP01000071.1 GCA_018714285.1 Candidatus Caccomorpha excrementavium
GATACAAAGAGCTATCACGGAGCCGCCATGTTCTGGGGCGACGGAAAGCTCCTGCCCCGCTGGAATGATCCGCCGGTGGTTGCCGGACACGAATTCATCGGAACCGTCGTGGCAATCGGCAGTGAAGCGAAAAAGAAGCACGGTCTGAATCTTGGCGACCGCGCCATCGCAGAACAGATTATCCCCTGCGGTTCCTGCCGCTTCTGCCGGGAGGGATATTGGTGGATGTGCGAAGAAGCTCATATTCACGGACATCAGAAGAACATCGCAGACGGCGGTATGGCCGAATATATGAAATACGGCGCCAGAGATATCGTACATAAGGTGTCAAAAGACCTGAAGCCTGAATATGCCGCCATGATTGAACCTCTCTCCTGCTCCGTACATACGATTGAGCGGGCCAATATTAAGTTCAACGATGTTGTCGTAATTGCCGGCATGGGCCCGATTGGACTGTGCAAGCTCCAGCTTGCCAGATTAAAGAATCCGAAGCTTTTGATTGCCATCGACATGAAGGATTCCAGACTTGAAATTGCGAAGAAGCTCGGCGCGGATATCGTAATGAATCCGTCCTCCTGCAACACCGTAGAAGAGGTAAAAAAGCTGACAAACGGCTATGGATGTGACGTATATATCCATAATTCCGGCCATCCCTCAGGCGTAACTCAGGGTCTTGATATGCTGCGCAAGCTTGGTACCTTTGTCGAATTCAGCGTGTTCGGAGCGGAGACCTCCGTAGACTGGAGCATTATCGGCGATCGCAAGGAACTGAACATCTATGGCTCCCATATCAGCGGCCAGACCGGATACCCGGTCGCAATCAGCCTGCTGGAGAAAGGCATCATCAAGGTAGAGGATATCGTAACGCATCAGTTTGCCCTGAAAGACTGGAAAACTGCATTCGAAATGGCATATGCCGGAGATGAATCCATCAAGGTTGTTCTCCGTCCGGATATGGAATAAGCCGCATAAAATAAACTGCTTACACTTGTTTGAATCGCTTACGGGGATGCGCCGTTGCGCATCCCCGTAATTTTAACTTATCCTCTGTTCTTATTCGCCGCGCTGAGACTGTCAATAATCGTAATAACAAGACCCTTGATGCTGTTCTCCGTCGTACGGTACGGCGCAATACGCAGCGTATAATACCGTCCGTTCATGGCCACTACTTCTCTGTCAATAGGGGTCAGATTCTTTAAGACATTGTGGGCATCCTCCACGATATTCTCATCTGGGAAGCTGTGTGCAAAAATCTGGATGGAACGTCCTACGTCATGATCCAGAAGCTGGAACTCCCTTCCGACATATTCCGTAAACTTGCGGATATTCAGATTACCGTCAACGAACAGAATTCCAATCATAGTAGAGGACAGGAAGTTAGACAGATCATTCGTCATAACGGTCAGCTCATCCACCTTCTGCTGATATTCCGTATTCACCGTATACAGCTCCTCATTCACAGACTGAAGCTCCTCATTCGAGCTTTGCAGCTCTTCATTCGCTGTAAGCAGCTCCTCGTTTGCCGCCTGAAGCTCCTCGTTCACAGTCTCCAGTTCTCCGATCGTTTTCTTCAGATCATTCTGGGACTCCTGCAGTTCCTGCTCCAAATCCGTGATTCTGCGCGCCACCGTCGTATTAATATCATATTTTTCCACAATACCTTCTTCATCTGCCGCCGTCTTCTGCTCCAGGAACAGCATGGCTGTCAGACCGCTGTCTACCGGTCCCGGCACGGGAACCGGCTGTACATGAAGATCGATTACCTTTCGGCCCGACGCGCTGTCTACCACAATCCCGGAATACGTGATTGACGTATGTTCCGTACGACAGCGATTCAGCGCCGTGGAAGCAGCCAGACTGATATCCTTATTAATCAGCTGGAAGAGATTGAAGGATGCCTTTCCGGGCGCAATCGACAGAAAATCAAGGTAATTTCCGAAAAAATGAATTACTTCGTTTCTCTCGTTCAGGATAATGGAGGCCGGCATGAACTTCTCCATAAACTGAACATAAACCGTCTCCAGCGCATACTCCGTATTCTCTCTTCCCTCCGTCCTGTTCGACCGCGGCAGCGTCGTCTGGATATTAGGAATATTGAACGGAGGAGGCGTCAGGTTCTCCGCTCTTCCCATACCGTTATGGATATAGATCTTTTCAGCGCTGCAGACCGGCTTGAATACATTGGAATAATCGTTGGCCGTCTCACTCTTGCCAAGGAACAGGTATCCCCCGTTCTTTAACGCGGAATGGAAGATCGCGAACAGTCCTCTTTGAAGCACCGGCTGAAAATAAATCATAACATTCCTGCAGCTAATCAGATCCAGCTTGCCGAACGGAGGATCGGAAAGCATATTATGCGGCGCGAAGATGATCATGCGGCGGATTTCTTTTGATATATGGTATTCATCATTTCTCTTGACAAAATATTTAGCCAGGCGTTCCATCAAAATATCATCAATGATATTCTCTGGGAAAATGCCCTTTCCTGCCTGTTCAATCGCTTTCACGTCGATATCCGTCGCGAAAATTTTCACATCCCGGTTCAGATGCAGCTCTTCCATGGTCTCATGAAACAGGATGGCAATGGAATAGGCCTCCTCACCGGTTGAACATCCCGCGCTCCAGACACGGATCGGCTCGTTCTCTCCGGATCTCATGACAATGTTATAGATTACATTTTTCTTCAGCTTCTCAAAAAATGCGGGATCACGGAAGAAATTCGTAACACCGATTAGAATCTCCTTGACCAGAGTATTCACTTCATCCGGATTATTATCCAGCTGTCTTGCATATTCCGCCAGGCTCGAACAATGCGTCACCACCATCCGGCGCTCAATCCGGCGCAGAACCGTCGTTCTCTTATAATAGGTAAAATCAATTCCCCGAACCTTCTTCAGTACGGCATAGATATGGGAGAAGCTCTCTTCATCGGAGAAAAAGGTCTCCCTTTGCTCCGGTTCAATCACCGTATGATAATTCGAGAAGTTCAGGATCTCTCCCGCAATCTTCTTCGGCGACAGCACCCAGTCTACAAGCCCGGTCTTAATTGCGCTCTTCGGCATTCCGTCAAACTTCGCGGTCTCCGGATCCTGAACAATAGTAAGTCCGTCGTGTTCCTTAATTGCCTTAATTCCATTCGTTCCGTCCGAGCCGGTTCCTGACAGCACCACGGCAATGGAACGTTCTTTATATTCCTCTGCAAGGGAAGTAAAGAATAGATCAATGGGATGGTTCAGCAGTCCGTGGATATATTCCGATAAGAACAGCTTATCTCCCCGAAGCGTCATATTCTTTTTCGGCGGTATCAGATAAACCGTATTAGGCTTAATTTCCATTTCATTTTCAGCCTGAATCACCACCATGTCCGTATATTTTCCGAGAATATCAGCCATCAGACTCTTATAATCCGGTGAAAGATGCTGCACCACAACAAAGCTTAACCCGCTGTTCCCCGGCATATAATGAAAAAACTGCTGAAGCGCCTCAAGTCCTCCGGCCGAAGCACCGATTCCGACTAAAAACGGAACGTGCAGCGGACTTACATCAGCCGTATTCTGGACAAAATCATCTGCCTGTGTCATATCTCCTCCTCCTGTTCTATCTTCTGTAATCTCAGATACTTCTGTTCAAATTCGCCGGATGCCATCGGACGATCATAATAATACCCCTGGCAGTAAATGCAGCCTTCCCTTAACAGGGCCGTTACCTGGTTCTGGTTCTCTACTCCCTCCGCAATACACATCATGCCGCAGCTCTTACAGATCTGTACAATATCCCTTACCAGCATTTTCCCGACATTATTTCCCGTGAGCTCTTTAATCAGACTGCGATCCAGCTTGATTGTATCGAATTTTATATTTGTAAACACGGCAATATTCGAATAATTTGAGCCAAAATCATCCAGAGCAAACCGCAGGCCAAACTCCCGGAAACGCTCTATAATACCGGAAAGGACAGACTTTTCAATATTACCGGCCGTTTCGGTAATCTCGAATTCAATGAGCTCCGGCGGAATCTCCGGATAACGACTCAGAATTGCCAGCGCCGACGCAAGCGCCGAAGGACTCATCAGTGTATTTCTTGAAAAGTTCGTAGATACAGGAATCAGATCATAGCCTTTGCTCTTCCACTCGCTTAAAAGAGAAAGCGTCCGATCAAGCACAAAATAATCCAGCTCGTGGATTGTTCCGTCCTGCTCCATCTTATCAATAATACTTCCCGGCAGAATCACCTGTCCGTTCTCTCCGATCACCCGGGCCAGCGCTTCCGCGCCGACGGCAGCACCGGTTCTCATATCTATTTTGGGCTGCAGATATACCGTGAACTGACCCCCGGATACCAGATCCCGTTCCAGAATGCCGGAACCGAACTGTTCATTTCCGGAAGCCGTTCGGCTGTTGTCGCAGAACATCATGGAACGCGCTTCCTGTACGAGATTCTTCGCGGCAAAAACTCCGTCCGACCAGGTTCTGCCAAGCCTGAATTGCCCGGAATACCCGTTCTCCAGCAGCATCTGGACACGGGTACAGCGCTCTTCAAAGACGGTGAAGGTTGTATTCACGCACAGAACAACGAACTCCGCTTCCCTTGTATGAAACAGAAAGGCCTTTCCGAATACATCCGTCAGGATCTCGGAGATCCGCAGAATAAATCTGCTCCCATATTCATAACCTCTTCGGATGTGAAGAGTGGAAAGGTTTGGAATATCGATCGCCAGAACTCCCATGGAGCTGTACATATCGGAAGTCAGAGAGTAAACCATATCCATATAGGATTGAAGGTTCTGCAGACTGGACAGGCCGTTTGCGGAAAGCGCCCTCTTCGTATCCTGCGAAAAACGCTTCCATTCTCCCTGAATCCTCGGCAGCAGATAATCC
>DVNP01000072.1 GCA_018714285.1 Candidatus Caccomorpha excrementavium
ACAACAACCCCACACACACAAAGAAAACTCCCCCGCCGACAGCGCAGCGCCTCGGCCTCACCCCCTCCCGTCAGACACAAGCGTTTAGGGGGTCCGGGGGGAATCGCAACCCCCCGGGGCTTTTGCGCCACTTTTGGCCCCAAAAGTGGCATCCCCCAAAAGCGGCATAAACAGCAAAGCGCCCGGAACCTCTTCCGGACGCTCACCACTCCCCACCCTTATTTATCCGTATTACACAAATACCTCTCAATATTCTCCATCGCGACCTCCTCATCCTTCCCGTTCGCAGAGACCACGACCTCATCCCCGGCCGCAAGGCCAAGACTCATCATACCCATAATACTCTTGGCATTCACCTTCTTGTCCTCGCAATTCACATAAATACTGCTCTCATACTGGCTGGCCACCTGAACCAGCAGCGCAACCGGCCTTGCTTCCAGCCCATTCGGAATACTAATCTTCATTTTTTTCTCAACCATTCCCTTTTCCTCCTTTTAATCCCTGTAACCTTCTGCAATTTCGCCGAGCTTTCTCAACCGGTGATTCACCCCCGATTTCCCAATCGGCGGATTAAGCATTGCTCCCAGCTCCTTCAGTGTAGCCTCCGGATACTCAATCCTTAATCTTGCAACCTCCTCCAGGCCCTCCGACAAATGATCGAAGCCGCCTTTGTCTCTGATTAATATAATATCATCAATCTGCCTGCTCGATGCTGTCACAGTCTTATTGATATTCGCGGCCTCACAGTTCACCTGACGGTTCACAGAATTACGGACCTCCTTCAGAATCCGGACATTCTCAAATTTCATAAGCGCCTTGTGCGCTTCCATGATATTAAGAAGATCCACAATCTGAGCTCCCTCCTTCACATAGACCACATAATATCTCCTGCGTGGAATCATTTTTGCATCTATCATAAACGAATTGATGATGTTCTTCATCTGCCTCGCCCTGCTCTCCTCCTGCAGGCCGATCTCAAAGTGATACGCCTTTCTCGGATCGCTCACCGAACCCGCGCACAAAAACGCCCCTCTGATAAAAGCGCGTTTGCAGCAGGTATGCTGCACTACCAGATTATCCGCCAAAAGGCCGAACCCGTCGCCGTCCTCATCCGTTATCCTGAACTTGGCCGCCTTCATGATTCTGGATACAAGCATTCTGTCCGTAACCGTGAGTATTGTTCCATTCCCGATATCCGCGGAACCAAACAATCCCTCTATCAGAGATCTGCATTTGTCCGCCGCCTCCGGTTTCTCCATATGAATCCGCAGAATGAAGCCGTCCGTCTCCGGCACCGCTCTTGCGCATATGGACAGGATAGCCGCCAGCTCCGCAATCCGGCAGTGTCTCGCCTGACCGACGCGGGTCAATAATTCGTCCTTCACTTCTTTTGAAAATGACACTTCTATACAGCTCCTGTCATGTTACTTTGCAATGTCTCTGTGCTCTGTCCTGATACCGTATTCAAGTCCGGTAAGCCGTTGGGCCAGGGCATTGGCCAGAGTTACCGATCGATGCTTCCCACCGGTACAGCCCACGCCGACAACCAGCTGATTCTTTCCTTCTATAATATAATTCGGAATTAAAAATGTAAGCATATCCTCCAGCTTATCAAGAAAAACCGTCGCCGGCTCCAGAGCCATAACAAACTCCTTCACTTCCCGGTCATTTCCCGTCTTTGACTTCAACTCCGGGATATAATACGGATTGGCAAGGAACCTCACATCGAATACCAGATCTGCATCCGACGGAATCCCATATTTAAATCCGAATGAAACTATCGTAATAAAAAAATTCTTGAATTCCTTATCATTAACAAATATATCGTCTATCTGCGCCTTCAGCTCCCGGATCAGCAGTCTGCTGGTATCAATAATATAATCTGCATGCGCCTTCAAATCCTTCAGCATCTCGCGCTCCATCTCGATTCCCTTGTCCACTCTCCCTGTTCCCGACAGCGGATGGAGCCTTCTTGTCTCTTTATATCTCTTTACCAGTACTTCCGTACTGGCATCCAGGAAAAGGATCTCATAATGGCGCCCTGCCTTCTTCTCTTTCTCCAGCACTTCGAACAGTTCGCCGAATGCCTGGCCTCCTCTGATATCGATTCCAAGTGCAACCCTGGATACCTGCGCACTTCCGTTCTGCTCAAGTCCGGCAAATTTGCCGATCAGCGGTACCGGAAGGTTGTCCACGCAGAAATACCCTGCATCCTCCAGCATCTTCAGAACCGAACTCTTTCCCGCGCCGGACATTCCGGTAACAATTACGAATCTCATGCTTAGAATTCACCCCAATATTTTACTTCCGGCTCAAGCATAACACCGGTTTTCTCATGAACGATCTCTTTTACTTTTTCAATCAGTCTGTGCACATCCTCTGCCGAAGCATCTTCCACATTAATAATGAACCCGCAGTGCTTTTCCGAAACGGCAGCTCCTCCGACCCGATACCCTTTCAGGCCTGATTCCATAATCAGCTTCCCGGCAAAATATCCAGCCGGACGCTTAAAGGTGCTTCCCGCGCTCGGATATTCCAGCGGCTGCTTCTCTCTTCGCTTCCGGTTCAGATCCTCTATCTGCGCCAACAGCTCCTCCGGCTCTCCGGGCGAAAGCGCGAACTGCGCCCGAAGCGCAATATATCCTTTGCTCTGCAATATGCTTGACCGGTAGCCGAATTCCATATCCCGCGCGTCAAGCTCAATAATACTCCCGTCCGGATCCGCCACGGTTACGCTGCGGACATAATCCTTCATCTCTCCGCCATATGCTCCCGCATTCATCACCAGTGCTCCTCCGAGCGTGCCGGGGATGCCTCCCGCGAACGCCAGTCCAGAAAGCCCCGCGCCGGCAGCTGCCTTCGCAAGCCTTGCAAGCCGGATTCCCGCGCCCGCCGACAGCCGCCCTTCCGGCCCTTCTCTGCAAATCTCATATCCTTCGAATTCTCCGGACAGCCGGATCACGACTCCCTTCACTCCCCTGTCAGCAACCAGAAGATTGCTCCCGTTGCCAAGGATATGCCAGGGTATTCCGTCTTCCCGACATAAGGAAAGAAGAGCCATGAGCTCTTCCGTATCCTTAACATCCACAAAATAGTCCGCAGGTCCTCCGATACGAAAGGTGGTATGCACCTTCATTGGCTCCTGTTCCCGTATTCTGCTGTAATCAATGATTGTTCTCAATCTCTCCGAAAACATATTCTCTCCCGGCATCCAGTGACTGTCCCGCAGCGTCACTTTATTCTATGCATACGCATCCTGCTTCATGCGTTTCTGATTCATAGTAATCATAACATGAATTCGATGATACGACTACTGTTTTGGTCGATTTTAACAAGTTTTCATTGATTTATACAATATATTGACGGAGTGCTTCTATATTCTATGCGCTATGCACAAATTTTTGCACTCTGTTATAGCTATAATTATCAATCAAGCAGCATTCTGGCGCAGCCATAGATTCCTGCGTCATTCCCCAGCGTCGCCAGGCGGAACTCTCTCTTTGACAGCGCGCCCAGGATATTGGTATGATAATGCTTTTCGATCGCTTCAATCAGGATATCTCCCGCTTTGGATACCCCGCCGCCAATCACGAAAACCTGCGGATCGACAATCGCGGCAACATGCGACAGAGCCAGCCCGAGATAACGTCCCAGCGTATCCACAAGAGACAGCGCGGCAGCGTCTCCGGCCTTGGCATGATCGAATACCGTCTTGGCTGAAATATTCCCCGCATCCCGCAGAGAAGACGGCATATCACTCTCCGCCAGCAGCTTCTTCGCCATTCTTACAATTCCCGTTGCAGAGGCATACTGCTCGAGATGTCCGTATCCGCCGCATCCGCAGACCGCATCCGTATCTCCCGGCTCCATGATCATATGTCCGAGCTCACCTGCGGCGCCCATGCAGCCTGCCCGAATCCTTCCGTCCAGAATTACACCTCCTCCGACACCGGTTCCCAGCGTAACCATA